>JAAXTT010000065.1 GCA_013336365.1 Peptococcaceae bacterium | reverse complement strand
GCAGCATAATAGATTGGCAAAACATAATTGCTGAAGGATATTTGGTGTGTAATCAGGAATCAGCAGTAGGCCGCTTGACTGAGTCCGGCAAGGTGACAATGGAGGATGCCGCCGCTTACACATGTCTAGCCGAGAAGCTACTGGGCCTGCCGGTATTATATATTGAATATAGTGGTATTTATGGTGATATGGATCTGGTAAGGCGGGTATCCCAGACGAGGAAAAAAATACAGCTTTTTTATGGCGGCGGTATTGAAAACATAGAGCAGCTGGACGAAGTAGCCTCATATGTGGATACGGTTATCCTGGGAAATGTGTTTTATGAGGATTCTGATGCGGCCATCTTGTTGGTAGAATCCTTTAAAAGACAGGGTTAGTCATTTTTCGATAGAGAAAAGTTTATTTCAAACACATTGTCATCAATTGCATATCCTTTGTTCCTAAACAAATCAACACAGGCATTTACCATTTCAGGCTTGTAAAGAATGCCGGAATTCCTTTCTATTTCATATAAGGCAGCATCTATGCCCAAGGCCGGTCGATAGGGTCGATGAGACATCATTGCTTCTACTACATCGGCAATAACCAAAATATTTGCTTCATCGCTGATTTCATTTCCTTTAAGGCCTTGAGGATATCCACTTCCATCCAATCTTTCATGATGCTGATAAATAGTTTCAGCAATCTCACAGGGAAAGGCTACCTGACTGAGCATGGTATATCCTTGGAAGGAATGCTCTTTAATCATTTCTATTTCCAATTTGCTTAATTTGCCGGGTTTGGATAATATTTCTGTTGGGATTACTATTTTACCCACGTCATGAAGATATCCCGCAATTCGGGTTAGGTTAATGCTGTTATCATCAAAATCTATTCCCCGGGCAATTTCTGCTGCCAGGTTGCCTACCCTTGTTTGATGACCTGCAGTATAAGGGTCTCTTAGCTCAACTACAGAAGAAATCAAATGGACAACACTTTGCAAGGTTTTTTGCAGAGAATCGGTGCGTTGAGCTACCAGTTTTTCCAGATTTTTTTGATATTCCAGGTTCTCTTTTTCCAGGTCTTTTTGCCGGTCAGTCATTTGTTTTATTTTCGCTGCATGACCTACAGCCTTAATCAGACTGTCCTTGTCTATGGGTTTAGTCAGGTATTCATTGGCTCCATGGCGAACAGCAAAAATAGCTGTGTCAACAGTAGGTTCACCGGTCATAACAATAATCTGAATCATTTCAAAATTTTCCCGGATTTTTTTGAGTAGCTCAATCCCAGAGATTTTTGGCATAATAATGTCAGTAATAACAATATCTATATTTTCGGCATGTAAAATTAAGAGTGCTTCCTCAGAATCAGAGGCGGTAATTACCCAGTAGCCTTCCTTCCTAAGGAATTCACCAAGAGTTATTCTTAAGCTTTTTTCATCATCAACAATTAATACTTTAGTCATGCCCATTACCTCCTTTACTGCAGGGAGCGTGTTGTTGTACTCCAGCCGTTATCAACAGGCAAATCCAGGCAAAAACAGGTGTATCCTTCTTCATCTGCACCAATGCTTAGCTTTCCATGATGTTCCTCCACAATGCCAAAGCTGATAGATAGTCCAAGACCGGTTCCTTTTTCTCTGGGCTTGGTGGAAAAAAATGGCTCAAATATTTTATCCTTTATCTGAGGGTCAATGCCTATGCCATAATCTTTGACCGTTATCCGGATATATCTGCGACCATCAATTATCTTCAGACTTGCAGCTAAATATATTATCTTATTCTCATGATATTCAGGATATTTTTCATTTAAGGCATCTCGGGCATTAGTCAGCAGATTCATAATAACCTGCTGAATTTGTTGGCTCCTACATTTAAATTCCGGCAGATTTTCAGAGATATCAATATCCAAAGTTATCCGGTCTTTTTTTATTAAGGACCTAATAAGGGATAGGGTTTGGTTAAGGATATCGTCAATACAGGCAAGGCTGTGGGTTTGTTTGTCAAGTCTGGAAAATTGGAGCAGATTTTTTATTATTTCAGAGATTCGTTTGGTTTCATGAATTATTTCCTTGGCATATTCTGAATTTACTTGATTAATTTGTTCAGTGTCCAGCATAAGCTGAGCATAATTCATTATGCCGTTTATAGGGTTATTTATTTCATGAGCTATACCTCCCGCCAAGGTTCCTATAGCTTCAAGCTTTTGCTGTTGGCGAAGCTGAGCTTCAATGATAGATTTTTCCTTTTCGATTTTTTTTCTTTCTGAAATATCCCGGGCAAAAACCATTGCACCGTCTTTGTTGTCGTAGTTTATGGGAACCGCTGTTACTTCAACAACTACTTCAGTTCCATCTAGTGTTAAATGAATTTCTTCAAAGGCAGGAACAGGTTTTTTGTTGATATTCACAGTGTTTATTCTTTCGGCAATTTTTTGGTGGTATTCAGGTTTAAACCTATCCATTACAGATGTTCCGATTAATTGCTCTTCAGAGGTTGCCCCGTAAAATGCCAAGGCAGTCTTGTTCAGAAAGGAAAACTTGGAGTCTGTCTGAATAAATATGGCATCTGGCGAACCTTCAACCAGCATTCTAAATCGAAGCTCGCTCTCCTGAAGTGCTTTTTCAATTGCAACTCTTTCTGAAATATCATGGGCTATTGTGTAAAGAAGAGTTTTTCCTGATACTATCAGAGGTCCGCTATAGACCTCAACATCATTAATCTGATCAGCTGAGTTCCGATGCTTAAAGACAAAATAGTTTTTCTGTAAACTAACTGATTCAGCCATGGCGATTTTTATCTTTTCAGGAGGCGAGGTATTGATTTCTGAAATATTCATTGTTTTTAGAGTATCGACGGACCAGCCGTAATAGGTAGAGGCGGCGTTGTTGGCATCGACAATCCTCCCATCCTGAGGGTCAATCAAAAGCATGACTGCCTTATTGTTATAGAAAATACTCTTATATTTATTATTGGCTTCCTGAAGCAGGATTATTCCAGTGTTTCTCTCTATTTGGTGGATTAGGAGGAGGCTTAGAAATACAGTGCCAAAGGGGTAAATTAGGATAACAGGCAGAGTTATCTTTTCAAGTACAGAAATTGATATGGGCCATGGCAGGGTGAGCATACAGGCAAGCATAGCCAGGCTGGTAACCATTCCAAATAGGTATAGTTTAAACCATTTGTTTTTTATATGTTCCAGGGTAATATATCTATGTGCGGCTAAGCCGATAAAGGCAGAAATAAAAAGGGTCAGTACTCCGGTCCAAATTCCCACTCCCCCAAGGAAAATACGAAAAATGCTGGTAAGGAACAGAGCAATAAGGGTAGGAATCGGGCCAAAAAACAAACCGGCAATACTAAGGAGAATAGTACGAGTATCAAAGATTATTCCGGGTGATAATCGAAAGGGAATGGACATTATTGCTATTCCGATTACTCCGATTATGATGCCATTGACTGCATTTCTATATTTTGAAGGGGTAAAGTAGCTTATTTCATATATGGCTCCCAATGCAATCAAAAGCGCAACATTACTTATTAGGCTGGAAAATATGTCATTGTTCATTAATACCCTCCCAGCTGATATGATATAATATTTTTTATAAGTATATCATATTAGCCGAGATTATTTAATCTATCCGACTTTGCTTGTGATAGGGATATTTTGAAAAAGCTTGGATTTGTGATAAAATCAATATTCGTTACGGGAAAATATTTATTTTAGGGGAAGGAAATAACGATGATTAGTACAAGTGGTATTACCCTGCGTTTTGGTAAGAGGGCATTGTTTGAGGATGTAAATATCAAGTTCACCCCGGGGAATTGTTATGGACTTATTGGAGCCAACGGGTCAGGAAAGTCAACCTTTCTTAAAATACTCTCAGGGGACATAGAACCCAGCAAGGGAGATGTCATAATACCTGCCAATGAGAGAATGGCTATATTGAAACAGGATCACTTTGAATTTGATGAATTTGAAGTTCTGGAAACTGTGATTATGGGGCATCAAAGATTATACGATATAATGAAGGAAAAAGATTTGCTTTATGCCAAGCCTGATTTCAATGACAATGATGGGATGAGGGCTGCAGAATTAGAGGGAGAATTTGGAGAGTTGAATGGCTGGGAAGCTGAATCGGAGGCTGCAGAGCTTTTGATCGGTTTGGGCATAATGAGAGATATTCACGAAAAGAAAATGAAGGATTTGGATGGCAGTGAGAAGGTCAGGGTTTTATTGGCTCAGGCCTTGTTTGGCAAACCGAATAATCTGCTTTTAGATGAGCCGACAAACCATTTGGATATTGAATCTATAATTTGGCTGGAGAATTTTCTTTTAAAATTGGATGACCATAGTACTGTAATTGTAGTATCTCATGATCGGCACTTTTTAAATCAAGTTTGTACTCATATTGCCGATATTGATTTTGGCAAAATTCAGATGTTTGTAGGCAACTATGATTTCTGGTATGAATCAAGCCAGCTGGCACTTCAATTAGTTAGGGATCAAAACAAAAAAATTGATGAAAAACGCAAGGATTTGGAGAAGTTTATCGCTCGATTCAGCTCCAATGCCTCCAAGGCAAAGCAGGCAACCTCCAGAAAGAAGCAGCTGGAAAAATTAACCTTGGAGGATATAAGGCCGTCCTCGAGAAAGTATCCCTATATAAACTTTAAGCCTGAGAGAGAAGCGGGCCGAGAAATACTTACAGTAGAGATGCTTTGCAAAACAATTGAAGGAGAAAAAATCCTGGAAAATATTGATTTCATGGTCAACAAGGGCGATAAGATAGCCTTTGTTGGTCCAATGGAGTTAGCAAAGACAACTCTTTTCCAAGTTCTAATGGGAGAGATGGAGGCAGATTCAGGGGAAGTTATTTGGGGAGTTACAACCTCACAGGCCTATTTCCCCAGAGATAATTCTTCATATTTTGATGGAGTGGAGCTTAATCTTGTTGACTGGATGCGCCAGTACTCATCGGATCAGGATGAAACTTTTGTCAGAGGTTTTTTGGGCAGAATGCTTTTCTCCGGCGAGGAATCCCAGAAGGAAGCTAAGGTATTGTCCGGTGGAGAAAAGGTTCGTTGCATGTTGGCCAGAATGATGCTCAGCGGTTCAAATGTAATTCTTTTAGATGAACCAACAAATCACCTGGATCTAGAGTCTATAACTGCTTTGAACAATGGGATGATTGAATTTGATGGCACCGCACTTTTTGTATCTCATGACCATCAGTTTGTACACACTGTTGCAAACAGAATCATTGAAATAACTCCCAAAGGCATAATTGACAAAATGATGACCTTTGATGAATATATCGAGGATGAAGAGATTAAGCTCCTTCGAAAAGAAATGCACACAGTATAGTTGGTTGAGGGAACAAAGGCTAATATTAATCGTCTGACACTATATTAATATTAAAGGGGGTTTCCAATGAATTTTTCTGAGTTTAACAAAAATTTCTCCCTAACAGTCATTGCGGTTATTGTAGGACTGGCAATGATTGTTTGCACCTTGATTCTGGCCAACACAGTAAATAATTATACCCGAAGCAAAAACACTATCGCTGTGACCGGTGCTGCCAAGAAACAGATTACTTCAGATTCTATTGTTTGGCAGGGAATTTTTTCGGTCCAATCACCGCAGCTTTCTGAAGCATATTCATCCCTAAGCCAGGATTTGATTAAGGTTAAGGCCTATTTAAAAGCTAAGGGAATAGCAGAAAAAGACATAGTTGTTTCTTCAATTAACACAATGGAAGTTAATGAAATCAACGCAAACGGCATGTATTCAAATGTTATTATTGGCTATAGGTTAACCCAGAGTATCGAGATCAAATCGAAGGATGTTAATAAAATCGAGGAAATTTCTCGGGCATCTACCGAGCTTCTTGACCAGGGTGTGCAGTTTCAATCTCAGCCCCCCAGATATTTCTACACAAAGCTCAATGATTTAAAGATAGATATGCTTGCCGAAGCCTCTAAGGATGCAAGAAGACGCGCCGAAATGTTGGTGGAAAACAGTGGAAGCAGGATTGTAGGTTTAAGATCCTCTAAAATGGGAGTATTCCAAATTACTGCACCCTTCTCAAATGAAGTTTCTGATTATGGCATAAATGATACCAGCTCAAAAGAGAAGGAAATAACCTCAGTAGTAAATGCAGAATTTTTGGTAAAATAATAACGCACTGCAACAAAGGGTTTTTGACATTCAAAGTCAATAACCCTTTGTTTTTTTATATAATGTCATTTCAGATGAGGTGAAGCATGTCTAAGGTAGTTATTCTTAGGTGTGACAGCTATGACTATGAAAAAGTAAGGGCGGTAGTAATTAAGGCTGTTGATCTTTTAGGAGGGCCGGGTATATTTATCACATCAGGTGAGAAAATATTGCTAAAACCCAATCTATTATCTGCTGATTCTCCGGAAAAATGTGTAACTACTCATCCGATGGTATTTAGGGCGGTTGCTGATGTTTTTCAAAGAGCCGGAGCCATACTTTCTTATGGAGATTCACCTGCCTTCCAAAGTCCCGGTTCAGTGGCCAGAAAAACTGGCATTGCAGAGGTTGCCAATCAGATGTCTATTGAATTGGCAGATTTTGTTAACGGGGAGGAAGTGTCCTTTCCTCAGGCAATCCAAAATAAGAGGCTGACTATTGCCAAAGGAGTTCTTGAGGCTGAAGGGGTTATCAGTATAGCCAAGCTAAAGACCCATGGTTTTGCCAAAATGACCGGTGCAATCAAAAATCAATTTGGCTGTATTCCAGGAACCCTTAAAGGGGAATTTCATGTGAAGCTCCCGGACATAGAAAGCTTTGCTAATATGCTGGTGGATATAAACCGATATATAAAGCCAAGATTATATGTAATGGATGGAATAATGGCCATGGAGGGCAATGGTCCCAGAGGTGGGCGACCGTTTAATATGAAGATAGTATTGTTATCCACTGATCCTGTTGCCTTAGATGCAACAGTCTGTAGAATCGTGAATTTGGAACCCCAATATGTTCCGACTATAGTTGCAGGACATAGAGCCGGTCTGGGAACTTATTTGGAAGATGACATTGAATTGCTGGGAGATCCACTGGAAAGTTTTACTAGTTCTGATTTTAATGTAAAAAGAGAGCCTCTCATTTCATATAAGCCAAGAAAAACTCTCAATATGCTGAGAAATGCAATTGTTCCCAAGCCAGTAATTGATACAGATAAATGTATAAAATGTGGAATTTGTGTAAAAATGTGTCCGGTAATACCAAAGGCAGTAAATTGGCAAGATGACAACAGGGATAAACCCCCCAGACATATGTACAAAAATTGTATTCGCTGCTTTTGCTGTCAAGAGCTTTGCCCTGAAAGTGCAATTGATTTGAAGGTACCCATAATAAGAAAAATTTTACTCAGGAAATAAACATAGTTTGCTATCTTAGAATTTTTTAGTAGATTTAAGATTTTTTTAAGATATTACAAGTGCAATTAGGACATTCTTAAGGGTATAATTAAAGTATTATTTTTATAGATTAAGGAGGTTTCATATATGAATTGTGATGCTTGTAATTCTGCCTTGACTGAGGATGATGATGAGTATGTTTATAATGGAAAAAAATTATGTGAGGATTGTTACCTTCAAGTGATCAAAGGACCTAAATCCTGCGACCATTCGGTGGTGGAAAGTATTGTTTCCAAAAGACTTGATAAATAATCGTTGTTATGAAAAATGCTAATTTAGTCAATAAGTATGGGTGAATAAAGCCTTGAAGAGAGTGTTCATATCTCTTTGAGGCTTTTTTTTTGAAAGAAAAAGATATTGACAAAAAAACACCCTCTGAATATAATCTTTATATGAAGTGAGTTGTTACTCACCATGGAGGCGAAGCCAATTAACTCTATATTGCACAGGAAACAAAAAATTATTTACACAACAATTGATGTTATTGATGAATACGGTATCCATGACATCTCCACCAAGGAAATAGCAAAA
>JAAXTT010000064.1 GCA_013336365.1 Peptococcaceae bacterium | reverse complement strand
CGAAGTCAGACATCGGCTGCGGAGAATGCCAGACTTCCTGCCAGTCAGCATGTAAAACTTCCTGTACAGTTGGGAATCAGGTCTGCGTAAGAGAAAAAGAATAACAACAATCTTAAGACCCGATCCATAGGGATAGGGTCTTTTTTGTTATGGGGGAAATTTTATGATACATAAATTTATCTTTGACGATACTAGAATTGCTTATGACGTACATAGTGGAGTTATTCATGTGGTGGATGAGCTGGTTTGGGATTTACTTGATGACTACCCGGTACTCCATGAAGATGCTCTGCTGGAAAAACACAAGGATCGTTACCGGTCTGAGGAGCTTGCAGAGGCCTTGTCTGAAATAAGGGAGCTTGTCGAAAAGGGCATGCTCTTTTCGACCGATCCCCTGGGGGGCAAATACAATCCTCCCAAGGAAAATATCGTCAAGGCCCTTTGCCTTCATTTAGCTCATGATTGTAATTTGGAGTGCAGGTACTGCTTTGCCGGTCAAGGCAAGTTTGGTGGTAATCCCCAGCTAATGTCGGAAGAAGTGGGTAAAAAGGCTCTGGACTTTTTAATGGAGGCTTCGGGCTCAAAAAAGAATGTGGAAGTGGATTTTTTCGGAGGCGAGCCCCTATTGAATTTTGAAGTATTGAAAACCCTTGTTAATTATGGGAAATATCTTGCCGAGAAAAAAGGCAAGAAAATAAAATTTACTGTGACCACCAATGGAGTCAATTTAAATAAGGATATAGGCCAATTTTTAAATGAACATGAGATGAGTGTGGTTTTAAGCCTGGATGGTCGACCTGAGGTTCATGATAAAATGCGCCCTTTCCCTAATGGAAAGGGCTCTCACCGGATTGTTTTAAAAAATATCAAAGAATTTTTAGAATCAAGAAACTATAAGGATTACTATATAAGAGGGACCTATACTGCCGGCAATCAGGATTTTGCCAGTGATGTGGAGTATTTTGCTGAGCAGGGCTTTGAGAGTATTTCTTTGGAACCGGTAGTTTCCGATCCGGAACTGGTGTATTCTCTCAAGCCTGAAATGTTAGAGTTGGTTGCAGAGCAATATGAAGTTCTTACCAGAATGATAATCAAAATGAAGGCAAATGGAAAAAGAATTAATTTCTTTCACTTTAATATTGACCTTGATGGAGGACCTTGCCTTGCCAAAAGGCTGAGTGGTTGTGGGGCAGGCTATAATTACTTGGCTGTTGATCCTCAGGGGGGACTTCATCCCTGCCACCAATTTGTTGGCGAGCAGAACTTTGCTATGGGAGATGTTTTTAAAGGTGTGGAAAAGTGGGAGATAGGGGAACGCTTTAAAAATAACCACCTTTATACAAAGGAAGAATGCACCGGCTGTTGGGCCAAATTTTTGTGTAGCGGAGGCTGCCATGGGAGTGCCTATTTTTATGGCGGCAGCTTTAACACGCCCTTTAAATCAAGCTGCATTCTGACAAGAAAGCGATTGGAATGTGCCCTATATCTTTCCTTGTTGGAGTATCAATCAAATTAAGCCAAGAGACAACTTTTTGAATTATTAATGGATGTTTGTGAAAATCGTGAGCATATAGAGCATGTGGCGATAACACAGGGTATCGAGGAGATATTCTGTGTTATCGGTTTTTTTGTCGACTAAGCCCTTGTGGTATAATATCCAAGCGTGTTTGTTTAATCAGTACATAATATTGGTTATTAGATTGAGGGGGGGCGTAAATCGTTAGTAAACGCTTACAAGTACATATAAAAAGATTTATAAGCTTTGTTAACAGACCAAAAGAAACCAGGGCAATACTCGGGGTTGCTTTTTATACAATTTTTGTCATGTTTCTTGTTGCAGTGGTCAATGCCAATAGCATGATGTGGGGTATATTTATTGGAGATGGGCTGGTTTCTCTGGTTGATGATTCCGCCGAAGGACGTGCAGTAATTCGCCAATTGATCAGTGAGTACGGCGATAGTCCCGGGTCGCGAACCATATTGGAGAAAACCTATCTTAAAAAAACCAGATTGACCGGTGCTACTTTGACCGGAGATAAGCTTAAGTTGGCAATCGGCCAAGCAGCTTTTGTTGGAGTAAGGAGCACAGCAGTAGTAGTAGATGGAAAGAGCCTTCTTTATATGAACAGTAAGGAGGATGCGCAACAGCTACTTATTGCACTTAAACAGCCATATTTTGCAAATAATGGTAAAACTTATTTTGTGGAGAATGTTCAGCTGGCTGATGCTCTGACCCAAAAGGGTAATATTGTCAGTGTGGACAGAGCTTTGGACCTGGTGAAAAATGGGTTCCAGACTATTGCCCCATATCAAGTTAGAGATGGAGATACTCTTTGGGATGTGGCTACAAGGGCCGGCTTGTCAGTTGAAAAGGTTTTGGCAATGAATCCTGACTTAAATTCTGAACAGTTAAAGCCAGGGGACAGTATTAAGCTTACTAAGACTGAAAACTTAATAAATGTGGAAACAGTCTACAAGAAAATTGCTGTAGAGAATATTGATTATAAGGTAGTTGAGAAGCAAGACTCCTCTCTTCTGAAGGGCCAAGTAAAGGTTGCCAAGCAAGGCAAAAATGGCAAGAAGGAGGTTACCTACCAAATTGTACAGAAAAACGGGAGTGAGGTAGCTCGCAAACAGATTGCAGCAGCAGTTATAGCAGAGCCTGAGAACAAGATTATTTCTAAGGGGACTCGCAATCTGCTGGCATCTCGTGGAGGGGGCAGACTTTCACGACCGGTATCAGGGCCTATATCCTCAGGGTTTGGCAATAGGGGTGGCAGGACTCATGAAGGAATTGACATAACAGGTCGGGTTGGTACAGGTATTGTGGCAGCAGAATCAGGTACTGTAATACGGGCAGGATGGTACTCCGGATA
The DNA here is from genome assembly GCA_013336365.1 of Peptococcaceae bacterium. Classification (GTDB taxonomy): domain Bacteria; phylum Bacillota; class Desulfotomaculia; order Desulfotomaculales; family Desulfocucumaceae; genus JAAXTT01. The sequence goes on along the minus strand of JAAXTT010000064.1, from coordinate 5,113 downwards.
TGGCAAGTGTATCGATATTTCCCATGGAAGTGGTGTTATTACCCGATATGGACATCTGTATAGTATAGATGTCAGCAAGGGACAGGTTGTTTCACAGGGAGAATTTATCGGAGAATTGGGAAATACCGGCTATTCATCAGGACCTCATCTGCACTTTGAGGTTAGGGTAAATGGAGAGGCCTATAATCCATTGAATTTCATTTAAATAAAAAATCCCGCTTGGCGGGTTTTTTTTCCGGATGAAAGGGAACAGGGCAGAAGTTTTGTTGTTGGAGGTTATTATATGCGGCAACTAAAAAAAGACTCCTATAAACGGATTGCCTTGGGACTTGTGGCGATAGTCTTAAGTTTGGGTTTGCTTGGATCCTCTTTGGCAGGTCTTCCGGCAATTTTCATGGATTCAGCAGAGGATTCCCCGGTCCAGCAGGTTGAAGAGATGACTGCTTCTGAGATTGAGGCAAAAACAGCAGAAAACCCTAAAGATGCGATGCTCCTTGATCAGCTGGGGCAGGCATATATTCGGGAAGGCAATCCGGCTAAGGCTGTCGATACCTATAAAAAGGCACTTGCCTTGGATTCATCCCGGGATGATTATAAAAACAGTTTGGCAGAAGCATATGTTGTTTTGGGCAGTTACCCGGAAGCAATAAAAATATTACAGGAAATACTAATCAGGAATCCCGACCATGCTCAGGCCCACTATAATCTTGGCCATGCCTTGGTGGGAGCAAGAGACTATCGAAAGGCCCAGAGTGAATTCGAGGAATATATCAAGCTTAATGGAGAAAATAATCCCGGTACAGAGGAAGCAAAAAGACTGGTTGAAACCTTAAAGGGAATATGACTTTTTCAATAGGCCGGTTTTTATAGATACAGGGAGGATTTTACCTTTATAAAGAGAAATTAGAGAAATGCAGCTTCCGTTAGGAAGAATAATGCTTTACTGACAATGAAATGGAGAAGGACAAAGTGCAAAAACTGGTCATCACTGGTGGAAAGCCCTTAATCGGGAAAGTAAAGATTAGCGGAGCAAAAAATGCCGCCTTAGCCATACTGTGTGCTGCTCTGTTAGCTGAAGAAGAAGTGACTATCGATAATATTCCGGATATTAATGATGTCCGTGTGATGCTGGAGCTTATTAATTTTGTAGGTGCTGATGCAAAGTGGCTGGATAAGGATACTGTCCGAATAAAGCCTCCGGTTGCTAAAGGACCTACTCCGCCCTACCGTTTATCTAAAAAACTGCGGGCCTCAAATTTAATGCTGGGGCCTATTTTGGCGAGATTTGGCGAGGCGGAGATTCCCTTGCCGGGTGGTTGCAATATTGGCATTAGGCCCATGGATCTTCATTTTAAAGGCTTTGTGGAAATGGGTGCAGTTGTTTCCATGGAAAAGGGTTGTGTCAGAGCTACCTGTAAGAAGCTCGTGGGAACTCGGATATATCTGGATTTTCCAAGTGTGGGTGCAACAGAAAACCTTATGATTGCAGCCTGTTTGGCTACCGGAAAAACTCTTTTGGAGAATGTGGCGAAGGAGCCTGAGATTGTAGATCTGGCTAACTTTTTAAATTGTATGGGAGCCAAGGTTAGGGGTGCAGGTACTGACGTCATTCATATTGAGGGCGTTTCTCGCTTGGGAGGCTGTCAGCGTTATTCGGTTATTCCTGATCGCATTGAGGCCGGTACCTTTATGGTAGCCGCCGCAGCCACCAGAGGCGATGTGGAGCTGGAGAATGTGATCCTCAGGCATTTAGAGCCATTGAGAGCAAAGCTTCAGGAAGCCGGTGCCGAGGTTATTGAATACGAAGATAATATCAGGGTTATAGCTTCAGGTGAATTAAAGTCTATCGATATTAAAACTCTTCCTTATCCGGGATTTCCCACCGATATGCAGTCTCAAATGATGGCCATGCTTGCAACTATTCCAGGGACAAGCTTGATAACAGAAAATATTTTTGAAAATCGTTATCAGGTGGTAGACGAATTAAAGCGGATGGGAGCTAAAATAAAGGTTGAGGGAAGAATCGCCATTATCCAGGGTACTGAATGTTTGCATGGCACCCAGGTTAAGGCAACAGATTTGAGAGCCGGAGCAGCCCTGGTTGTGGCAGCCTTGATGGCTAAAGGAACTACTGAAATCTCAAATACAGAATATATTTACCGCGGATACCATGAATTAGAAAAAAAGCTGGTCTCTTTAGGAGCACAGATTATTACAAAATAATGGCATTAACAAATGAGAGACAGTGCGACACGGGGACGGTTTAAATGACCCTGTGTCGCATTTGTCCCATTGTTGGGGGGTAGGCTGATTGATTGATTGCATAAAATCCTGGTTTCTGGTGCAGGGATTAAGTGATGCACTGTCGTCATATTGGTCTAACGGGGTTATCGGAATAAGCATACTTCTGTTGGCTGTGGCGGTTTTTTTGATTGTTGACAGGCTATTGTCAAAGGCAGTCAAAGTATATGCCTTGAAGAGCAGAAATAATTGGGGAGAGATTTTGCTGGAAAAAAAGGTGTTTGGTCCTCTGGCCTATATTGCTCCCCTGCTATTAATTCAGATTTACCATTTGGTTTTTCCTTTTCTACATGATTGGGTCCAAAAGCTTTTGATTATTGGGTTTATCCTTATTGTCTTGATTGTCTTCAACAGACTTCTTGATGCAGTTGATGACATATATAGGAATTTTGAAATTTCCAGGACAAAACCGATAAAGGGTTATCTGCAGGTTGTAAAAATATTATTCAATATAATAATGCTGATTATTATTATCAGCATTATTATCAATCGTTCCCCTTTGATTTTATTAAGTGGTATTGGTGCCGCTACCGCCATAATTCTTCTGATATTCAGAGATTTTCTCCTTGGCTTGGTGGCAAGTATTCAGCTTATTGGCAATGACATGGTGCGACTGGGGGATTGGATAGAAATGCCCTCCAGTCAGGCAAACGGTAATATAGTTGACATTTCCTTATATACAGTTAAGGTGCAGAATTTTGATAAAACAATAACAACTATTCCCACCTATTCTCTGATTTCTAAACCCTTTAATAATTGGCGTGGTATGGAGGAGTCAGGAGGCAGAAGAATAAAACGATCAATTTGCATAGATTTTGCCAGTATTAAGATATGTACAGAGGAAATGCCGGGCAGATTTATGGGAATTGGGCAGGTTCGAAGATATTTGGAGAGAAAGCAAAGGGAAGCCGAACATATTGACCGGCTTAACAATAGCAGCCCAACCGATAAGCCGGTTGAAGTACAGATTAGCAATATAGGTCTTTTTCGGGCTTATATCCAAGAGTATTTAAAAAATCACCCTGGAATAAGGCAGGATATGACCCTGATAGTAAGGCAGCTTCAGCCAAATGAGAGTGGGCTGCCAATTGAGATATGTGCCTTTGTCAATGAGACTGAATGGGATAGGTATGAGGAAATCCAGGGAGATATTTTTGATCACCTCTTTACAGTGGTTTCAGAATTTGAGCTAAGAATTTATCAAAAGCCATCAGGGGATGAGGGACCCGGCAAGGGTTAAACTTTTAAAGGAGCTATTATGCAGCTGACCATATTGACTGTAGGTCGCCTAAAGGAAAGATACTGGCTTGAGGCACAGCAGGAATATTTGAAACGGCTTTCCCCCTTCGCCAGAATCAAGCTGGTGGAGGTTGCCGATGAAAGTGCCCCGGAAGGCGCTTCCCCTGCCTTGGAGGAAAAAATAAAAAACCTAGAGGGAATGAGAATCAGCAAGCATATTCCCCAGGACAATTATGTGATTGCCCTGGATCGCTTGGGGCGTACCATGAACTCTAGGGAATTTGCAGCTGCCTTTGCAGAATTGGGTCTTCAAGGGAAAAGTCAGGTAACCTTGATTATCGGAGGCTCACTGGGCTTGGCAGAATCCATTTTAAAATCAGCGGATTTAAGACTTTCCTTTTCCCAGCTGACCTTTCCCCATCAGCTTATGCGAGTAATTTTGCTGGAACAAATATATAGGCTGTTCAAGATAAACAGAGGTGAACCCTACCATAAATAGATAGGGGAAAAGAGAGGGACAAGAGAACTGTTCCTCTGGGCCACTGTCTCAAAGAGGAGGCAAATAGCATTAATTTATTAAGTGTGGAAAACATCAGTAAAAGCTTTAGTGAAAAAATACTTTTGGATAGGATATGTCTAGGAATAAATGAAAATGACCGGATTGGCCTGATTGGGGTTAATGGCACCGGAAAAAGCACTCTGCTGAAAATAATAGCTGGTCTGGAAAAGGCTGATCAGGGAGAGCGTATTAAGGGCACCCAGGTTAGAATCGAATATCTTTCGCAGAATCCTGTTTTTGATCCTCGGGCAACTGTTCTTGAGCAAGTCCTCAGGGGCAATTCTCCGGTGATGAACCTGGTTAGAGAGTATCAGCAGGCTCTCATGGATCCGAAGTCAACCAGTGAAAGGATTGCCCTTCTGTCCGGAAAAATGGATGAGCTGGATGGCTGGACCATTGAGAGTGAGGCGAAAAATATTTTAACCAAGCTGGGCAGCCCTGATTTTAATGCCAGGATGGGTAGCTTGTCCGGCGGAGAGAAAAAGAGAATAGCTCTAGCCGCTGCCTTGATTAATCCCTCAGACATACTGATTCTTGATGAGCCTACAAACCATCTGGATAACAATACAATTGACTGGCTTGAACAGTATTTAAATAAAATCAAAGGCGCTTTGCTGATGATCACTCATGACAGGTATTTTTTGGACCGAGTGGTCAATCAAATTATTGAGCTGGAGCAGGGTAATTTATATTCCTATAAAGGGAATTTCAGTTATTATCTTGAAAAAAAGGCAGAAAGACTGGAGATCCAGAGCTCCTCTGAAAACAAAAAACAACGGCTTTTAAAGCAGGAGCTGGCCTGGATAAAAAAGGGTGCCAGGGCTAGGACAACCAAGCAAAAAGCTAGGATCGACCGCTATACCCGGTTGAATCAGGAAAAAAGTGAGATTAAGGAAGAAAGGCTTACCATATCTGTTGGTTCGAGTCGTTTGGGTGGTAAAATAATAGAATTGAAGCAGATATCCAAAGCCTTTGACCAGAAAATTATTCTTAAGGATTTTAACTATTTTATAA
>JAAXTT010000176.1 GCA_013336365.1 Peptococcaceae bacterium | reverse complement strand
TTTCCGTTCATAATCTATCTCCTGTCTATGCACCTGGAATATTACTCTAACTATTAGCCACTGATTTTTATAAATGGCTTTTTTTAGGAACGTCATCAGTTATCTGATGTGCTATCCACTGTGAATGCTAACATAATTTTGAGTTTTTTGTACAGAGTTGTTCGCCCTAATCCCAATAGTCTTGTAGCTTCAATTGTATCATAATTAGTTACTCTCATAGCTTCGAGAATTACAGCCTTTTCCACCTCTATCAAAGATAATGACTTCGGAGCGCTGCTCTCTAATGGAAGAGACTTTATCACCTCTTCTGGTAAATGTTCTGCTTTAATGATCCCTTCTTGGTCCATATTTACCGCATAGACCATCGCATTCTGTAACTGCCTGATATTCCCCGGCCAATTGTATTCCTTGATTCTCCGAACTACCTCAGCACTTAGTTTTGGCGGCTTGTAATGAAACAAACAAACTCTATTTTTGATTATGGGGTTCGTCAGTAACCTGAACCCTCAAATTTCTGACGGTTCTTTAGCTGGATCTAGGTTTATTATAGACAGGATATTATTGACAATTATTTTATTGTCTTTTATAATACATGGTATTGTACTTATTGGTTTTTTAGAAAACTCTATAGTATTATATGAGAGTAAGGGGAATTGGAGGAATTGCAAGTCATGGACGAAAAAAGAAAATTTATTCTCGAAACGGCAGCCGAATTCTTTTCTAAAAACGGATTCTTTGCTACTTCTGTTCAGGATATTGCCAAAGAGTGCAATATTTCCAAAGCTACAATATATCAGCTCTTTGATTCCAAAGAGGATATTCTTTATCAAATCATTCAATATAAACATGATCAAATCATTCAGCAAGCAGCATTAATTGACAACTCGGATATCAGCTCTCCGAAAGAGCAGCTTATAGAAAAAATTGTTATCGAACTTGAAGGATTCCATCAAAACACTGATTATTTGTCAATCCTTTTTCACAGCGATCAGAGCATCCGGAATAACCAAATTAAAAACCTTTTTGATGAGACGCAGAGAGTTATGATGTACTGGCATAAAGAATCTCTAAGCAAAGCGTATGGCCCAAAAGTAGATTTTCACATATGGGACCTGACCTTAACATTTCAAGGAATTATCAAAGAGTTCTTTGCTTTTTGGGAAAGCAAAGAACAAATAAATCCGGATTATCGGAAAATTGCTTCATTTATTGCTGATAGTATGGATGCCATCATTGAACATGGAAATCATAGCCAGTCCGTTCTGCCCGAAGAAATTATCCTTGAACTGGACAACAATGTTCAATTAAAAAGTAATCAACCCGTGGTGGAATGGGAGGAGACAATTTCCAATCTAAAAAAGATAATAAAAGAAGATATTCCCGAGCCCGCTAAGCATGATTTATTCGCAACAGTTGCTCTATTAGAAGAAGAAAAGCGAAAGGATGAGCCAAGGACCTTTCTTCTCCAAGCGCTATTTGCTTATTTGGAAAGACATGCCGAACTGAAAGAAACCGTCATCCATTTAAATCAATTGCTATCGAAGCAATTAAAAAAATAGGAGGTACTTAGAGATGGATAGCGCTTTAGGCCAATCAAAAGAAAAAATTAATGTGAAGTTTGTTGTTGGTGTTCTGCTAATAGGATCATTTCTGGCAATCCTGAACCAGACATTATTGGTCACAGCTTTGCCGCATATCATGAAAGATTTAAATATCGATGCCAATAAGGCCCAATGGTTAACCACCGTGTTTTTGTTGACCAACGGGATTATGGTCCCGATTACCGCTTTTTTAATCGAAAAATTTTCGACCCGCCGTCTTTATTTAACATCATTGGGCCTTTTTGCCGCCGGAACGCTTCTGGCAGCGTTATCTCCCAATTTTCCTGCTCTGATCACCGGACGTGTCATCCAGGCAGCGGGAGCCGGGATTATGGTACCTCTGATGCAAACCGTAATGCTGGTTATTTTCCCGATTAATAAAAGAGGCGCTGCCATGGGGATGGTAGGCCTGGTTATCGCGTTTGCCCCGGCAATTGGACCTACGTTAGGCGGCTGGATCGTGGATCATTATACCTGGCGTTTTTTGTTTTATCTGGTATTTCCGATAAGTCTTTTAACAATTATTTTTACTTATTTCAGTCTAAAAAACGTGATGGAGGTAACACATCCGCGTGTAGACATTCTGTCTATTATCTTGTCCTCACTCGGCTTTGGGGGACTCCTTTATGGCTTCAGCCTGGCCGGTTCTGCGGGTTGGGGGAGCCTGACCGTTATGATTTCTATTATTGTAGGCGCAATAGCTCTGGCGGCATTCATCCGGCGGCAATTGGGGATGGAAAAACCTCTGCTGGAATTCAGGGTATTTTCTCACCCTCTTTTTACCTTAGCAACGATTCTATCCATGGTTACTTTTATTGTGATGATCGGAGCAGAAACAATCCTTCCGCTGTACATTCAAAATGTCCGGGGAGACTCGGCCCTTTCTTCGGGATTATTACTTCTCCCCGGAGCAATCGTGATGGGGCTTATGAATCCCGTTTCGGGTATGATCTACGATAAGATTGGTGCCAAGAAATTATCCTTCATTGGCTTTTCCTTGTTATCATTAGGAAGTATTCCCTTTTTCCTCTTAACCCCATCCACTTCGCTTATTTATCTTACCGTCGTTTATGTCGTTCGGATGATCGGGTTGTCCATGACCATGATGCCTTTAATGTCTGCTTCTTTGAATATACTGCCTCATCGCCTGCTTGTTCACGGCACTGCCATGAGCAATACCATGCGGCTAATAGCGGGTTCGATTGGAACAGCCTTGTTAATCACCATTATGAGCAGCGCAGCAGCCTCATCTTCTGCCCAAACCCAAGCCCTGGCCCTGCTGGACGGTATGAATAAAGCTTTCTTATGTAGTTTTATACTCAGTATTTTGGGAATCATCCTGTCTTTCTATATTAG
>JAAXTT010000063.1 GCA_013336365.1 Peptococcaceae bacterium | reverse complement strand
TGGAAAAGAATGGTCAGACCGGTATATATATAGCAAAAAAATATAAACATAAGTGGGTTCAAGTCAAGGTTGAAGGCAGGGTAAAGGACCAGGCTGCCATTACTGGGAAGGAATTGGTTGCTGGCAACTATTATGTGGTTAATCCTCTAGGTTTCTGAAGGCTTGGGTGAACAAATGAATTTACTTCAAATAAAAAACAATGTTCAAATATTGCATGAGGGAGTTAACAAAGCTGCAATAGCTTCAGGTTACAATCCTAAGCAGATTAAGATAATTGCAGTGACGAAAAAAGTTGAAATTGAAGGTATTAATCAAGCAGTTCAAGAAGGTATGACCGAGTTAGGTGAAAACAGAGTTCAGGAAATGCTTGCCAAACAGCCTTTTGTTGATTCTAAGGTTAATTGGCATTTGATTGGTCACTTGCAGATGAATAAGGTTAAATCAGTAATAGGCAAAGTCAAGATGATTCATTCTTTGGATTCGTGGCGACTAGCCTGTGAGATTTCAAAATATTCCTTGGAGCAGAATTTGGTTTCAGATGTGCTGGTCCAGGTTAATGTGTCCGGTGAGTCATCAAAATATGGTCTGCCGGTAAGTGATGTGATTGATTTTCTCAAAACTTCCAGGGAGTTAAAGGGCTTATCTGTTCGCGGATTGATGACCATAGCTCCATTGGTTGAAAATTCTGAGGAGACAAGACCTTTCTTTAAGGAACTAAGAAATATCAGGGATATTTCCCAAAGCAAACTGCCTGATCTTTCATTGGATTTTCTCTCAATGGGAATGACCAATGATTACCAGGTTGCAATAGAGGAAGGCTCAAATATTATAAGAATAGGCTCAGCAATTTTTGGATCCCGTGCTGTTTAATTTGAGAAGGAGGTGTATTTTGTGGCTAGAAAATTTATGGATAAATTCTTGGGCGCAATAGGATTTGAGGAAGAAATGATTGAGGATGATGAAAGGCAACAGGAATCTAGATTTAGAGAAGACGAGGATTATTCTGGCAGCAAGCGAAAAGGACAGGTTTTGAACCTTCATGCACAGCGACAGCTTAGGGTTGTAGTTTCGGAACCCAGGATTTTCGAGGATGTTCAGATTCTTGCGGATAATCTGAAAAATCGCAGACCAGTGATAATAAATCTCGAAAAGACAGAACCGGAGTTAGCCCGCAGAGTAGTGGATTTTATCAGTGGTTGTATCTATGCTTTGAACGGTAATCTGCAAAAGGTTGGTAACAATATATTTCTTGTTGTACCCAGCAATATGGATATTCAAAGTGAAATAGGTGATCATCTCAAGGAACAGGGAATTTTACCTTGGTTAAGCAAGGGATAAGGATTGTTTATTAGGATTGGGATGGGAGAGATTAGTAATATGCCCCTAAGTGGATTGAAGGTGGGTTTTATTGGCGGCGGAGCAATGGCCGGAGCGCTTTTAACAGGTCTTGTCAATAGTGAAAAGGTTTCTCCCGTCAACCTCTATGTTTCGGATGTTAATCAGGAAAGACTTGATTTCTTAAGAGACTCATTAAAGGTGAATACACTGACAGACAACAGAGAAATAGTCAGTCTGTCGGATGTTGTGATTTTTGCCTTGAAGCCCGGGGTTGTTTTTTCTGTTATTAAGGGTATTGAACAAGAGATTACAGCAGAAAAGACAATGATCTCCATTGTAGCGGGGGTTTCTTGTGCTTCCTTGGAGGCTGTTCTTGGGGTCAATGCTTCAGTTGTAAGGGTAATGCCAAATACTCCTGCTCTGGTAGGCGCAGGAGCCAGTGCTATCAGTCTTGGATTAAGGGCTTCAGGCAGGGATGCTGACAGAGCTTTGGCAATATTTAATGCTGTGGGAAGTGCTGTTCAGGTGCCTGAGACAATGATGGATGCAGTGACCGGTCTTAGTGGCAGCGGGCCGGCATATATGTTTGTAATTTTGGAGGCTTTGGCAGATGCCGGGGTAAGGATGGGTCTCCCCAGAGATATCGCCTCTGTTCTATCTGCTCAAACAATGCTGGGGTCTGCTAAGATGATGTTAGAATCAGGTCAGCATCCGGGACAGCTTAAGGATATGGTTACTACTCCCGGTGGAACTACCATTCAAGGATTATTCGAATTGGAAAATGCCGCTCTGCGGGCCTCATTAATGAAGGCGGTAGAAGCAGCAACCAAAAAGTCAGGGGAATTGACTGCAGGCTTGATAAAGTAGGAGAGTGGTAGTATTGGGTTTAATAGCATTGGTAAATATTGCTTTTGAAGTATATATGGCATTAATGATGGCGAGAATACTTCTTTCTTGGGTGAGTCATAATCCTTATCAACCTATAATTCGATTTATTTATGAGGTGACTGAGCCTGTTTTAGGATTTTTCAGAAAGATCATACCGCCTATAGGCATGATTGATATTTCTGCTATTGCAGCGTTTCTTGCTTTAGGCTTTATCAAGAGTATTATTATTAAAGTAATATATTTTATTAGTTTTTGAGCAGATAAAAGGTGAGATTAAAATGACCGATGTTGATATAAAAGATGATCAGGATGGGGTAACCATAAGAGTCAGAATACAGCCAAGAGCATCAAAAAACCAATTTGCAGGCATATTGGATGGAGCTGTTAAGGTGAGATTGTCTGCACCTCCTGTTGATGGTGAAGCAAATGATGCCTGTATTAAGTTCTTTTCAAGTTTTTTTAAGGTTTCAGCCGGCTCAGTTAAAATATTGTCGGGATTTACGGGAAAAAACAAGATTATTAAAATCAGCGGACTTTCTACAGAGGATGTTCTGTCAAGAATATCCTTGGATTGACCTAGCTAGTGATTTTTATTATAATATCCAGTGGGATATATTGGGAAAACCGTAGAATGGGAAGAGTAGGAAAAGATAAGCCTTCAAAGAGAGCCCGATATTGCTGAAAAACGGGTGTTGGTTCTTTTCTGAAAATCACCCAGGAGGTGTTAGGCTGAAATCCTAGAGAGTATGCTTAACCGGCTCACCTTCGTTAAAGGTGGATGAGATGGCAATTATAAAATGAAGTTCAATTGCTAAATTGGGTGGTAACACGGTATTGGACCGTCCCTTTATTGGGATGGTTTTTTGTTTTTTTGTTGAGAATTACTTTTATGGAAACAGGGGGATTTTAAATGGATTATAGTCAGAGCCTGAATTTGCCAAAAACTGATTTTCCCATGAGGGCTAATTTGGCAGAGAGAGAGCCGGAGATTCTGAAATTTTGGCAGGAAATTGATGTTTATAAGCTGGTTTCCCAGAAAAACCAGGGCAGACCAAAATTTATTCTTCATGATGGACCTCCTTATGCAAACGGGCATATTCATCTGGGCCATGCTTTAAATAAAGTATTGAAGGATATTGTTGTCAAATACCACACTATGGCAGGTTATGATTCACCATATGTGCCGGGCTGGGATACTCATGGTTTGCCAATTGAACAGCAGGCTATTAAGTCATTGGGAATAAATCGTCATGCTATCAGTTCGGTGGAGTTTCGTGGCAAATGTAAGGAATACGCATTGAAGTTTGTTGACATACAGAGAGAAGAGTTTAAACGATTGGGAGTCCGGGGTGATTGGGAAAATCCATATCTTACCTTGGAGCCTTCTTTTGAGGCTGCTCAAATTGGAGCTTTTGGAGAGATGGCAAAAAAAGGTTATATCTATAAAGGACTAAAACCGGTATATTGGTGTGCTTCCTGTGAAACAGCCCTGGCAGAGGCAGAAGTGGAATACGCTGAGAAAAAATCACCATCAATATATGTTCGTTTTCAGGTGAAAAATGGCAATAATTTACTGCAGCCAGAAAACACCTATTTAGTTATCTGGACCACCACTCCATGGACTTTGGTGGCAAATGCCGCGATATGTCTTCATCAGGATTTTAATTATGTTTTGGCAAATTTTGGTTCGGTAAAATATATATTGGCCGAGGAACTATTGGCTCAATTTATACAGCATAACAAGCTTGATGAGCCCATAGTGGAAAAAATAATCAAGGGAAGGGATCTGGAAGGGGTAGTTTGTATTCATCCCTTTATCGATCGTGAGTCGCCGGTAATATTGGGCGATCATGTGACCCTTGAGGCCGGAACCGGGTGTGTTCACACTGCACCGGGACATGGACATGATGACTATATTGTAGGGAAGAAGTACAATCTGCCGATTCTTTCTCCTGTGGACGGGAAAGGAATTTTTACCCAGGAGGCCGGTGAATTTTTTGGCAAGAATCTGAATGACGGAGGCAGGGGGGTAATTGAAAAGCTTTCCGGTGCCGGGGATTTATTAAGCCAAAGCACGATAAAGCATCAATATCCTCATTGCTGGCGTTGTCATCAGCCGGTATTTTTCAGAGCAACCGAGCAATGGTTTGCGTCTATTGATGGTTTTCGTCAAGCAACCCTTGAGGCAATAGAGAAGGTAAGATGGATTCCAGCCTGGGGAGAAGATAGAATCCACAACATGATAGCTAACAGGGGAGATTGGTGTATTTCCAGGCAAAGGACCTGGGGAGTGCCTATTCCTATTTTCTATTGCCAGGATTGTGGTAAGGGCATTATTAATGATCAGACAATATCTTTTTTGCAAAGGCTTGTCAGGGAGCATGGAGCGGATATCTGGTTCGCCAGAGATGCTGTGGACTTGATGCCTGAAGGAACAAGATGTCCTGATTGTCAAGGAAGTAGCTTTACTAAGGAAACGGATATTATGGATGTTTGGTTTGACAGTGGCACCAGTCACTTTGGAGTGCTGCAGCAGCCTGATATTTGGCCCGAGCTAAGCTGGCCGGCAGACCTTTATTTAGAAGGCAGTGACCAGCACCGAGGCTGGTTTAATAGCTCTATTTCGACCTCAGTTGCAGTTACAGGGCAAGCACCCTACAGGGCGGTTTTGACCCATGGCTTTGTAGTTGATGAGCAAGGTCGTAAAATGAGTAAATCCTTGGGAAATGTGGTGGATCCACTTAAGGTTATTAACCAAATGGGAGCGGATATATTAAGATTGTGGGTTAGCAGTGCGGATTATCGGGGAGACCTTGCAGCATCTCAGGCAATTTTAAAGCAAATGACTGAGTCTTATCGAAAAATCAGGAATACCTGTCGGTTCCTATTAGGAAATATTTATGACTTCATTCCTGCAATCCACAAGGTTAAGTATGAAGAAATGCAGGAAATAGACAGATGGGCACTAAACAGGCTGCAAAGATTGGTGGAAAGGGTTGCCGGAGGATACAGGGATTATGAATACCATACAGTTTATCATGCTGTCCATAATTTCTGTACTGTAGACATGAGTGCCCTTTATTTGGATATTTCAAAGGATCGTCTTTATGCATCAGTACCGGGAAGTATAGCCAGAAGGTCAGCTCAGACAGTTCTCTACGAGGTTTTGAATGCCTTGGTCAGATTACTGGTGCCGGTTCTTGCCTTTACCAGTGAAGAAATATGGCGTTATGTGCCCAAGGAAGATAATGATCCTGTGAGTGTCCAGCTTTGTGAAATGCCAGAACCAAAAAAGGAATATATGGATTCCCAGCTTGAAGAAAAATGGGATCGTTTGTTAAAAATAAGGGCACTGGTTACCAGAGCCCTAGAGATAGCCAGACAGGATAAGCTTATAGGAAATTCGCTTGAGGCCGGTTTGGAATTATATATTGATGCTGAGAGCAGGTCATTGCTCGAGCCTATGCTGGAGGATCTGACCACATTATTTATTGTCTCCCAGGTATCGCTTTTTTCAGGCAATTGTCCTGAAAATGTGATCACAGATGAAGAGGAGGTTCCGGGAATTGCTGTGGCAGTTAAGAGAACCTCTGGGGGTAAATGTGAAAGATGCTGGAATTTTAACACGAAGGTAGGAGAGGACAAGGAGCATCCTGAGCTTTGTCCCAGGTGTTCGGAGGTAATTAAGGAGATTTCTTAGGCCTTGGATTGGCATAACACTTAAGGTTGAGTAAAACAGGTTTTAATTGGGAGCAGACACCTTGCGTGTCGGCTCCTTTCTATTTACAGGGTTGGATCATTTAATCTCAGTAGCAGGCCAGGTCTGTAAGTAGTATAATCAGAAATAAAAATGACAGGGCTGATATTTAATGGATTTAAAACTGGAAAAGTATGATAGATTGTGTAATTATTTAGGGAGTTTGGGCAGTGTATTGGTCGCCTTTTCCGGGGGTGTTGACAGTTCATTGCTTTTGCTGGCAGCAAAGGACTCGGTGGGAGCAAAAAACGTTCTCGCAGTTACAGCCTCCTCTCCCATTCATTCCCAGAGAGATATGAGGATTGCAGAAGAAATTATTCAATTTGTTGGAGTTCCCTGGGAAATATTTGAATCCGGGGAGTTAAGGGACGAAAACTTTATTGTTAACACCAGAGAAAGGTGCTATCACTGTAAAAAGGGTTTGCTCAATGAATTATTGATTCTAGCCAAGGCGAGAGGGATAGCCAAGATTGCAGAGGGAAGCAATTTAGATGATTTGGGGGACTTCAGACCAGGATTTAAGGCTGTCAGGGAATCCGGTGTGCTAAGCCCTTTATTAGAGGTAGGACTGGAAAAAAAAGAAATCAGAGAGTTGGCTAAAAGCAAAGGACTTTCATGCTGGAACAGGCCAGCTGATGCCTGTCTTTCTACAAGAATCCCCTGCGGGGAGAGAATAACGGCAGATCGTTTGGAAAGAATAGCTTCTGCAGAGGCTATTCTCCATGATTTGCTGGACAGCAGCAATATAAGAGTCAGGGATCACGGTGACATTGCCCGATTGGAAATTAATCCGGAAAAAATAGGCACGCTTGTCAATTCCGAGATTGGACATAAGGCAATTAAGGGCTTGAAGGGCTTGGGTTATAGATATATTACCCTGGATATGGAGGGTTACCGTACAGGGAATATGAATTAGGGTGAATTTCATTTTTCGGATTGAGGAACTTTTTATAGCCTACTTCGTCTTTCAGTTTATAGTTGTCAAGTTAAGAGGAGGGTTTTTTATGCGAGTATTTTTATCCTTAATCCTGACGTTCTGTTTTTTTGCAGTGTCTGTTGGGATGCCACTTTCTTCTCAAGCTGTTGAGAGGACAGAGGGGCTTGAGGATCAGGAGATTTCTTCAAATTCTTCATCAGCAGCAGTATCTTTAGAAAACGCCATAATTATTGTTAAAGAAAAAATGTCTGTGCCGGAGGGCCTGGATGAATTTAGCTCAGACTACCAAGAGGCCGGAGGTTATGGTAGCTGGAATCTAAGGTGGAGGAGTACAAAGGATAATGCGGAATTTTCTGTTTCGGTGGATTCAAAATCCGGAGAAATAAAAAATATAAGCTATTACAGAAACAGCTATGGGAATGTTTATTATAAAGGACTACCCAGCTACACTAAGGCTCAATGTTTGGAGATAGCTAAAAAAACACTGGTTGATTTTTTGCCGGATAGATTTCCCAAGACTAGGCTAAATAACGATGATCAGCAATATCAAGACCCAGTGCTTAGAGCAAGAGATTATCCCATTATTTATAATTTTAACTTTGCAAAAACTGTAAGTGGGATAGCTGTTGCAGATCAGGGTATCAATATAGGAATAAATGCAGATACAGGTGAGATGGTAAGACTGGAAAGCATTTGGAATGAGGATGAGAAATTGCCCGGTGCTGCAGGGATGCTAAAAACAAAGGAAGCAGAGGATATCTTCAAGGAAAAAAGCGGCTATGAGCTTACTTATTATATGCTTCCCAACGACAATCCGGATCTTCTCGGAGAGATAAAATTGGTTTATAGATTTAAGCATCCGGGAAGATTTGCAATTGATGCTTTGAGCGGTGAATTAATTAATCAAAATATGTATTTCAAAAGTGCCGATAATGCCCTTGGTGGAGGAATGATGAACTCCTCAACCGAGAAGGTTTCATTGACTCCAGAGGAGATAAAGGCTATTGAAGAAACAAAAACCTTTATTACATCTGATCAGGCCGGGAAGATAGCCAAAAAATTTGTCCAAATACCTGAGGAATATAAAGTTGTCAGTAGAAATTTG
>JAAXTT010000175.1 GCA_013336365.1 Peptococcaceae bacterium | reverse complement strand
CCCAATACCTTAGAAAGCTTTTCCCTTTGAATTGCAGAGTTGTGGACCAAACCCAGCTTATCCTCGAAATATCTCAGTGACTGCTCTGACCTTTTTAGAATATCATGAACTGATTGTCTGCTAACTCCAAACTGCAGGGCTATTTCCTGAAGAGATAGATTGTTCCAGTAATATAGCTCAACAATTTTCCCTTGTCTTTCAGTAAGCAGTTGACCGTAATAATCATAAAGTAAATTTATTTGGTTTGTTCTTTCCATAAACCCAATCCTCCGGCTGCCAAGTAATAATACTTGACAAGGACTAATTTTAATAAATAATCCCTAAAATGTCAAGAAAAAACTGCAAGAAAAAAGCCGACTAAGGCCGGCTGAATGATACTTTATGATACACCTTATTCATAGGCTTATTGTTATTGGTAACATTGATAGTTATATTAATCTAAAAGACTATTTAGTTACAATATTTATTAATTTTCCCGGAACCGCAATCACTTTGAGTATTTCAGCACCCTCAATCAAATTTTTCACATTTTCCCGAGAAAAAACCTCTTCCTTCAATTCTTCTGCAGAAAGACCCGATGGCACTAATATTCTATCTTTAATTTTTCCTTTTATTTGAAAAACAATCTCAACACTCTCCTGCTGAATAGCTTCTTGACTGTATTCAGGCCAGGCTTGGCTGTGAATGCTACCACTGCGGCCCATAAGCTCCCATATCTCTTCTGTCATATGAGGTGCAAAGGGTGAAAGCATCAATAAAAGTGCCTCGATTCCCTCATTTAAAACCCTGTCATCCCTCTGGTCCTGGGGAATTTCCCGGTATTGGTACATACCATTTACCATTTCCATAATTGAGCTTAGTGCTGTGTTAAAATTAAATCTATTTCCAATATCTTCAGTAACCTTTTTGATTGTCTGATGAACTAAGCGATGCATATCCCTGTTTGCTCCCGAGAGGGTCTCCAACTCAGGCTTACTTCTATCTGAAAATCTTGTTGCCAGAGGAACTACAAGTCGCCATACCCTGCTAAGAAATCTGAAGCTTCCTTCCACACCCTGGTCACTCCACTCCAGGTCACGCTCAGGAGGTGCAGCAAAGAGAATAAAAAGCCTTGCAGTATCTGCACCATATTTTGATATTATTTCCTCAGGGCTAACAACATTTCCTTTGGATTTTGACATTTTAGCCCCATCCTTAAGAACCATCCCCTGAGTTAAAAGGTTAGTAAAGGGCTCTACATTGGATACCAGATTTATATCATATAAAAATTTGGTGAAGAACCTTGAATAAAGGAGATGTAGAATAGCATGCTCAACTCCACCGATATATTGGTCAACAGGCAGCCATTCCTCAACCTTCTTTTTATCCCAAACCCTTTCTGTATCTCTTGGGCTTGTATAACGATAATAATAAAATGAAGAGCACATAAAGGTATCCATTGTATCTGTTTCTCTTTTAGCCTTTGAACCACACAAAGGGCAAACAGTATTGACAAAATCAGGACATTCCGCCAAGGGAGACTGTCCTGTTGGCTTAAATTCAACGTTGATTGGCAATTCAACCGGAAGCGCCTCCTCCGGAACCGGAACCTCTCCGCAATTGTCACAGGAAATAATGGGAATAGGGGCTCCCCAGTAGCGTTGTCTTGAAATAAGCCAATCCCTGAGCCTAAAATTAACAACGCCTTTTCCTATACCTTTTTCCTCTGCAAAATCAATTACTGCTTTAATTCCTTGGACTCCGGGAATTCCATTGAATTTTCCGGAGTTAGTCATTACGCCTTCACCAATAAAGGCCTCATTCATATTTAAAGGATCGATTATCTGGCCTTCAGGTTGAATCACAATCTTTATGGGCAAGTTATATTTCTTGGCAAATTCAAAATCCCTTTGATCATGTGCCGGAACACCCATAACACAACCTGTTCCATACTCAAGCAATACATAATTTGCCACTAATACCGGAATCATTTCCCCGGTAAATGGATTATTACAATAGGCACCTGTTAAGTAACCTATTTTCTCTGTTTCAGTAGATGTCCGGTCAATTTCACTTAAATTTCTGACCTTCTTCACAAACCTTCTGATTTCTTCTGCCTGTGGCTTATTCTCAATCAGCTTTTCTACTAAAGGGTGCTCAGGTGCCAGAACCAAATAGCTGACTCCAAAAACCGTATCCGGTCTAGTTGTAAATACAGAAATACTATCCTCCGAATCTGAGAGCTTAAACTCCAGTTCTGCACCCTCACTTCTTCCTATCCAGTTTTCCTGCATCAGCTTGACCTTTTCAGGCCATCCCTCCAAAAGCTTTATATCCTCAAGCAATCGGTCGGCATATTCCGTTATTTTGAAGAACCATTGACTAAGCTCTCTTTTTTCCACCTCACTGCTACAGCGTTCACATGCCCCTTCCTTTACCTGTTCATTGGCAAGAACTGTAGCACAGGAGGGACACCAATTGACTGCTGCTTTTTTCTTATAAGCCAGGCCATGCTTGAATAGCTGTAAAAAAAGCCATTGGGTCCAGCGATAATATCCCTGATGACAGGTTGCAATCTCCCGACTCCAGTCATAGCTAATCCCCAGTTCTTTCAACTGCTTACTCATGGAGGCAATATTATCATATGTCCATACAGAAGGATGGATACCATTGGCAATAGCAGCATTTTCTGCCGGCAGTCCAAAGGCATCCCAGCCCATTGGGTGCAAAACATTATAGCCCTTCATAGTCATATATCTTGATACCACATCACCAATGGAATAATTTCTAACATGACCCATATGCAGCTTTCCTGAAGGGTAAGGAAACATTTCCAAACAGTAATACTTCGGCTTTTCACTGTAGTCAGGAACCTGATATAAATCATCCTTTTCCCATTGCTTTTGCCACTTAACCTCTATTTTGTTGAAATTATAGCTATCCTCAAAGCCCATAGATATTTCTCCTCCCATTATAAGCAGTTAATTAAAATCAAAAAAAGCC
>JAAXTT010000174.1 GCA_013336365.1 Peptococcaceae bacterium | reverse complement strand
CTTTTCCTTATGCTCTCCATAATGCCTTTCTGCTATTTCCCTGGTAATCTGAAGAAGCTTAAGACCTACTATTTTTAATCCCTTTTTTTCAAACCTGCTGATAATTTCTCCAACCACACCTCTTTGTACTCCATCGGGCTTAACCATTAAATAGGTTCTTTCCATAATAAATTCCTCCTAAAAGCGGTTTAAATAATAATAAATAAAATTACCTATGGATATCAGATTTTTCCTTTTTCTATTTGACATTCTTTCATTAGCTCTTCAAATTCAGTTGACTCAATGGTTTCCTTTTCCATCAGCACATTGGCTATCCGATGAAGCGTATCCATATACTTCTCAAGAATATATTTGGCACGGTTATAGTTTTTCTCGATAGTTTCTTTTACCTCTTTATCAATGGCAGTAGCTACTTCTTCGCCATAGTTTCTGTCCCTTGCCAAATCTCTGCCCAGGAAAACTGTTTCCTGCTTCTTGCCAAAGGTCATGGGACCAAGAGCATCACTCATGCCATATTCCATAATCATCCTTCTGACAATCTCAGTAGATCTTTCCAAGTCATTCTGAGCACCGGTGCTTATTTCTTCCAAGACAACAGCCTCTGCCACCCGCCCGCCAAGAAGCATCGTAACCTGGTCCAGCAAAAGTGATCGCGTCATATAATAACGATCCTCTTTGGGTAACAGAAGGGTGTATCCTCCTGCCCTGCCTCTGGGAATAATCGAAACCTTATGAACCGGGTCTGTATTGGGCAACAAATAGCCAACTAAAGCATGTCCTGCTTCATGATAAGACACAAGTCGCTTTTCTTTATCACTTATTACCTTAGATTTCTTTTCAGGCCCTGCTATTACCCGCTCAATAGAGCTTTCCAGCTCATTCATCCCAATTTCCTTTTTATCAAAACGGGCTGATAATAACGCCGCCTCATTTACCATGTTAGCTAGGTCTGCACCGGTAAATCCGGGAGTGCGGCGAGCCAAAACCTCCAGATCAACATTTTCTGCCAAAGGCTTTCCTTTTGTGTGAACCTTGAGAATTTCTTTTCGGCCGTTTAAATCGGGAACATCTACACCCACCTGTCGGTCGAAACGACCAGGACGCAGCAACGCAGGGTCCAATATGTCCGGACGATTTGTAGCCGCTATAATTATTATTCCATCATTGGCAGCAAACCCATCCATTTCGACAAGCAACTGGTTCAAAGTCTGTTCTCTTTCATCATGTCCACCACCAAGCCCTGCCCCCCGTTGACGGCCAACTGCGTCAATTTCATCTATAAACACAATACAGGGTGCACTTTTTTTGGCCTGCTCAAAAAGATCACGAACTCTGGATGCTCCAACCCCTACAAACATTTCTACAAAGTCAGAACCACTGATTGTGAAAAAGGGTACTCCCGCCTCACCGGCCACCGCTCTTGCCAGCAGAGTCTTGCCTGTGCCGGGAGGACCGAATAAAAGTACCCCTTTAGGTATCTTGGCTCCCAGCTCACTAAACTTCTTGGGACTTTTCAAATACTCAACCAGTTCTTCCAGCTCTTCCTTTACCTCATCTGCTCCGGCAACATCCTCGAAGGACACCTTCTTCTTCTCATCAGAAACCAGCTTTGCTTTGCTTTTTCCAAAAGACATAACCCGATTGCCGCCGCCCTGAGTCTGTTGCATCAAGAAGAAAAACAGCAACACAAAAATAAGAATTGGCAACAGACTGGTAAGCAGTCCTGCCCACCATTTAGGCTGTGCCGGCGGTTCAAATTGATATTCTACAGCTTTTGATTCCAAAAGACCCTGGAGCCTAGTATCCGGCTGAGGCCCCTTGGATTCAACCTTTGAGCCATCCTTCTTCTCAGCCATTATATTGCTTGTGTTTTCCCCTGCCTGAATGGTTACTCTAGACAGCTCTCCCTGAGTAACCATATTAATAAACTGATCATAACGCACAACCTCCGGTGCTGTAACTGGCGGTGAAGTGAACTTAATCACTGCGATAATAACCAGAACAATGAGCAGGTAAATACTTAGATTTTTCATAACCTTGCCCAACAACGTCACTCCCCTCTGCCAAAATCACTTAAAGAACCCATACTAGACATTTTATCACACCAATTTTTGTCTTTCAACAAATATGCCTTAATAATTAGCAATATCCACCAAAGTTAGTTTTATGCATTTTTTAGTCTCATCTGTTATTTTCCACTTTTCTCCCGGACGAAGTCCACCTAACCAAACAATGTTCTCTTCGGAAGTAACAATGGGAATGCTGTCTCTCTGCTCGCGGGGAATTTTCAAATCAATTAAAAATTTCTTCAATTTCACTGTTCCCCCACCAAAAGGGAAGAAAATATCTCCCTCCTGCCTTCTTCGAACAAAAATAGAGTCAGAAAGGGTCTCAAAATCCAACAATACTTCAACAGCAGATAACTCTTTTGGGTTTTCAGAATCTTCCCTGTCAAATATCTCTGCTACAATATCCTTGTTTATTTCTGGAATACTTGTGATGCCGGGAATTCTAAGCCTGTACTTATAAAAACCTATTGGTGGCGAAGAATCTGCCTTGACTATTTCCAGAAGCCCATATCGTTTCAGAGCAAAAATTCCTCCCGGCAATTGAACCTTGCCACGATTTTTTTTTTCAATAGCAGCTTCCAAAACACTTTGTACATGAAGGTAGGACAAGGCCTGATTTTCTCCGGCAATTGATTTGCAAATCAAAATTAGCAATCTTCGTCTTATTGCACAAGGCAATCTGTTAAACTTATCTAGACCTATTACAACCCTTTCCTCCCCTCTGGAATGAATTACTTCTTTCAAAGCGTTTTTAGTCAGTATTTCCAAGTACTCATCTTCATCTCGAACTATTTCTGACAATCTGATCAGAGAATCAACTATCCCTGAATTATACTGCTCCTGTAATAACGGCATTAATTCCAATCTGATTTTGTTTCTAAAATAAACAGTTTTTAAATTTGAAGAGTCAATCCGGCTTGGTAAATTCCAT
>JAAXTT010000062.1 GCA_013336365.1 Peptococcaceae bacterium | reverse complement strand
CGTAATATCCTGCAGAAAGAGCATAGGTGCCCAGCATAATACGTCTTTTAACCTCAGGACCAAATCCCAGACTGCGGGTTCTGGAATACATATCCACAATATCCTCAGGATTTTCTGCCCTAAGTCCATATCTAACCCCGTCATATCTGGCAAGATTTGAGCTTGCTTCAGCCGGGGCAATCAAATAATAAACCGGTACCGCATACTTACTGTGAGGCAGACTTGTTTCCTCTATTTCTGCTCCCTGCTCTGCCAATACCTTCAGTGCATCATTAATAACCTGGCGTACTCCAGAATCGATGCCTTCTTCGATATATTCCTTTGGCACCCCTATCTTCAGCCCTTTAATACCTTTGTTTAAGAAGCTGGTATAATCCGGTCTATCCCCGGGTGCTGAGGTGGAATCCCTTGAATCATGAAAGGAAATTGCATTCATAACAAGAGCACAATCGGTAACATCCCTGCTGAAGGACCCAATCTGGTCCAGGGAAGAGGCAAATGCGATCAAACCATATCTGGAGACCGAACCATAGGTAGGCTTTAGCCCTACAACACCACATAGTGAGGCAGGCTGTCTTATGGAGCCTCCGGTGTCTGACCCCAAGGCAATAACTGCCTGTCCGGAAGCAGTAGCTGCCGCAGACCCGCCACTTGAGCCTCCGGGAACTCTGTCTGTATCCCAAGGGTTGGACACAGGAGAAAAACTGGAGTTTTCATTGGAGGAGCCCATAGCAAACTCGTCCATATTTGTCTTACCTAATATAACCATGTCCTGAGATAATATTTTCTCCACCACAGTTGCACTATAAGGAGGGACAAAATTCCCGAATATTTTAGACGCACAGGTGGTCTTGATTCCTTCAGTACAAAGATTGTCCTTTAATGCTACCGGAATCCCTGCCAAGGGTGACAGTGTTTCACCGGCAGCAATTTTTTTATCTACTGCCCGAGCTTGTTCTAAAGCCAATTCACCGGTTACAGTGATAAACGCCTTTAGTCTGCTGTCGGTCTTTTCTATTCTGTCCAAAGCTCCCCGACATATCTCCTCAGCACTGACTTCCTTGGCGGCCATCATGGTTTGCAACTGATGAGCTGTCAAATAATGAAGACTCAAAACTATTCCTCCCTGATCATCCTATACGATTTTAGGCACCTTGAAAAAGCTACCATCGGCATCAGGAGCATTTTGCAGGGCTTTTTCCTGGGAAAGATGCCCGGTTGCCTGATCCTCCCGAAAAACATTCTTTAAGGAAAGCACATGGGCAGTTGGTTGAATATTATCAGTATTCAATTCCTCCAGCATGCCTGCATATTCAAGCATTGCGTTAAGCTGCTCGGTATATTTTATCTTTTCGTCTTCTGTCAGTTCCAACCTGCTCAAAAGGGCAACATACTCAACATCGGCAATAGTGATCACTAACAACACCATCCTCAGCATCCAGTAGCTTCAATAATTTCATTACCTTCAACACTGTAACATTATAGCAAAGTAGGATAGAAATCGCAATGATCCGCTAATTGGCGAGGATCACAGACTCTTGCCTTCCAGCAGAGCCTCCAGCCCTTCCTCATCTACTATTTTCACACCCAGATCCAAGGCTTTTTGATACTTTGATCCCGGTTCATCTCCCAGCACAACCAGGTCGGTTTTCCTGCTTACACTGGAGGAAACCTTTCCTCCGGACGCCTCGATAATATCCTTGATTTTTTCACGGCTGTACCCCTTGAGAGCCCCGGTTATCACTACAGTCTTTCCTGAAAAAAACTCAACTCCGGGACCATTAAGTTTGCGGGAAGCTGAGTGTGTTTCCAAGCCCAGTCGGCCCAGCCTATAAACAAGCCCTCTGTTCTCGGATTCAGAAAAATAATCTATTATACTTTTAGCAACCTTAGGTCCGATTTCCGGGATTGTTAAAAGCTGATCATAATCTGTCTCCATTAATTCATAGATATTTTCAAAGCTTTGAGCCAGAAGCTTGGCAGCTCTCTCCCCAACATGACGAATTCCCAGGGCAAAAATCAATCTGTTTAATGAGTTGTTTTTGCTTTTTTCCAAGGCCCCAAGTAAATTTTCGACAGATTTAGCTCCCATTCTTTCCAACTCAAGCAATTGAGATTCCTTTAGACTATATAAGTCAGACGGGCTCTTAACTAATCCCTTGTCCGCAAGCTGACTGACAACTGAAGGTCCAAGTCCCTCAATATCCATAGCATTTTTAGAAACAAAATGAATAAGCTTTTCTCGATATCTGGCAGGACAATGCTGATTAGAGCAACGGACAGCCACCTGCTCAGGCTCTCTCACAACAGGACTTGAGCACTCAGGACACTGTGAGGGCATAACAAAAACCCCCTCATCTCCCCTGCGACAGTCCTTTATTACCTCCAAAACCTCGGGAATAATATCGCCGGCCTTATGAACCAGAACAGTATCTCCAATTCTTATGTCCTTATCCCTTATAATATCATCATTATGCAGGGTAGCCCTAGAAACCCTAGACCCGGCTAAAACTACCGGTTCCAGCAATGCTGTCGGGGTAAGAACTCCCGTTCTTCCCACCCTGATAATAATGTCGATTATTTTTGTTTTTGCCTGTTCAGGAGGATATTTATAGGCAATTGCCCAGCGGGGACTTTTCATAGTGGCTCCCAGAAAATTTTGCCAGGACAGATTGTCAACCTTTATCACAACTCCATCAGTGGCATAGGGCAAATCAAACCTTTTCTTCTCCCATTTATTACAAAATTCTATAACTCCCTCAATATCCTCAAAAAGCTGATTATGAGTGTTGACCCTGAATCCGATTTCCTTAAGATAATCCAAAACCTCATGATGGGTCTCTAATTCAACACCGTCAACAGCACCCAAGGCATAGACAAAGATACTCAGCTGACGAGATGAGGTAACCATAGGATCCAATTGACGCAGAGACCCGGCGGCAGCATTGCGTGGATTGGCAAAAAGCTGCTCGGAGGTTTCCTCCCTTAATATATTCAGCTGATAAAAGGCCTCCTTGGGCATAAACGCCTCACCTCTGACCTCGATAAGCTTGGGAGATTTCCGCAGTTTTAAAGGAACAGCCCTGATTGTTTTTATATTGGCAGTGATATCCTCGCCATTTTCACCATCGCCTCGAGTAACACCCCTTATCAATCTTCCCTCTTGATAAATAAGAGACACTGCTAAGCCATCGATTTTAAGCTCAGCCATATACCTTACCTGCTCACTGCCGGTACTTTGGCGCACTTTGCGGTCAAAATCCCGCAGATCATTTTGATTAAAGGCATTACCGAGGCTAAGCATAGGAATCAGATGAGGCACTGCATTAAAACCCTCCCCGGTCTGACCCCCAACTCTCCTGGTAGGTGAATCAGGGCTGATTAGCTGAGGATACCGGGCCTCTAAAGATGCAAGCTCTGCTATCAGCTCATCATATTTGGCATCAGATATTATTGGTTTGTCCAAAACATAATAACTGTAATTATGCTCTTCTATCTCCTGCCTCAGGGCATCTATCCTTACTTTAACCCGGGGAAGCAAATTCTCCTCCATCAGCCCAATCTCCTTCCGGAATTCCTAAGCATTGGGTCCTAGCTTAACTTTTTTAATGGTGCATATTTTGCCAGCAGGGTCTTGACTCCAAGTCCCGGAAAATCGATGGTCAGCTCTGCAGAATCTCCCATGCCCCGAACACCGGTAATTTTCCCGGCACCCCACTTAACATGATTGACCTCATCGCCCTTGACAAAGGAAGGAACCGGCGTTGAATCCTTGCTCTGCCTTCCCCATAGGCTTGCCCCAGTAACTACCCCCTTGAATCCCATACTGGGGGCTGATGCTTTACCGGCAGGCTCCCCATCCAGAGGATCATGACCGGCGAATAATCCCGGAGGTATTTCCTTTAAAAATCTTGAAGGTTCATTAAACTTGGTAAAACCATATAGGGTTCGCTGCCAACACCTGGTCAGGTATAAAATCTTTTTCGCTCTGGTTATCCCAACATAGGCCAACCGTCTCTCTTCATGAAGCTCCTGAGGGTCATCCATTACTCTGGTATGAGGAAATACACCTTCCTCCATACCGATAAGAAATACCACCGGGAATTCCAAGCCCTTGGCACTATGGAGAGTTATCAGGGATATCTGCTCAGATTCCTGGTCAAGATTCTCAATATCAGAAACCAAGGCAATCCCCGATAAAAACTCTGTTAAAAAGGGGTCTTCAGCATTCCTGTCAAAATCAGTGGTCACAGAAAGAAATTCCTTTAAGTTTTCCTGTCTGCTTTGAGACTCCACGGTTTTTTCTGCCTCGAGCTCAGCCAGGTAGCCTGTGTCTGCTAAAAGTCCCTGAACAATTTGAGTAACAGAGAGCTCATTAAGCCTGTCTTTATACGATCCCAAAAGATTTCCCAATTCCTCACAAGCCTTTTTTGCCTTGGCAGATATTCCCTTAATTACAGCAACCTTTTTCAAGGTTGCAATTAAATCAACCTCATTGTATAAGGAATAATCGAGCATTTTACTAATCGAAGCCTCTCCCACCGCTCTTTTAGGTACATTGATAATTCTGGCAAAGCTTACTTCATCTGAGGGATTAACCAATAATTTCAAATAGGACATTATGTCCTTTATTTCCTTTCGGTCATAAAACCTAAGACCGCCAATGATTCGATATGGTATTCCTCTTCTGATTAGTGATTCCTCCAAAACCCGGGACATAGCATTAGTCCTGTAAAAAACTGCCATTTCCTTGTAGGAAATTTTTTCCTGACTGTGTAAGCGTTGGATCCTGTCCGATACATAATCAGCTTCAACCCTTTCTGTATCTCCGGCAAAGGCTATTATGGGTCTACCCTCATCAGATGCTGTCCATAGCTTCTTTTCTCTCCTGTCCGGGTTATGCCTGATTAGATGGTTGGCTGCATCCAAAATAGTTTTGGTGGAACGATAATTGCGATCCAGCACTATAATTTTGGTTTCGGGATAATCCTTTTCAAATTCAAGGATATTACTGATGTCCGCTCCCCGCCAGCTGTAAATCCCTTGATCAGGATCACCAACTACACAGATATTTCTGTTTACCTTGGCTAAAATCTGGATAAAGGCATATTGGGCATGATTAGTATCCTGATATTCATCCACTAAAATATACTTGAATTTGCTTTGATAATATTTTGCCACCGAGGGCTGCTCCCTGAGCAAATTTACCGTTACCATTAAAATATCATCAAAATCCAAGGCATTATTGCGAACAAGAGTCTGCTGATACAGTCGGTAAACCCTTGTGACCTGTTTTGAAAAATAATCATAGGCCTGAGCCTCAAACTCTTCAGGACCAACAAGTCTGTTTTTTGCTTGAGATATAGCTGCGGAAACTGACCTGGGGGGAAGCTTTTTGTCGTCAATATCAAGGGCCTTTAAGCAGGCCTTAATTACTGTCTGCTGATCACTGTCGTCATAAATAGTAAATCCGGGCCGATAGCCGAAAAAAGTTGCCTGTCTTCTCAAAATCCTCATACAGGCTGAATGAAAAGTACAAACCCACATCTCCTTTACACTGTCAGGAATCATTGAAGTCACTCTCTCCTTCATTTCCTGAGCTGCTTTATTAGTAAAGGTAATTGCCAGTATTTCATCCGGCCTTACCTGATTATTTCTTATTAAGTGGGCGATTTTAGTGGTCAATACTCTGGTTTTTCCACTGCCTGCCCCGGCCATAACCAGCAACGGACCTTGATTTGATTCTACTGCCAGTCTTTGCGGGTCATTTAATCCTTCAAAAATATTCATTGCCGACCTCCGAATATACTACTGAAAACCCGATTAAACCATTACCTGTGGATTATTGGGAAGAACCGTGTAATTATATTCTTACACGGTTCTTCCAAGTCTGTTTAATTATTATATAACCAAGCCATTATTTTTTATATACTTCCTTAGGATCAAAAAATCTTTCCCCCACTATAGAAACCTTGCCTGAAGCCTCTATTTGATTATGAAAACAGGTATAGTAGCCCTCATGACAGGCAGCACCCTTCTGAATAACCTTAACTAGCAGGGTATCCTTGTCACAATCATAATAAATTCCCGTTACCTTTTGAGTATTACCGGAGGATTCACCCTTATGCCAAAATTTTTGGCGGCTTCTGCTCCAAAACCAGGTTTCCATTGTCTCCAGGGTTTTCCCCACTGCCTCGCTGTTCATATAGGCCAGCATAAGAACCTCTCCTGTTTCCCGGTCTTGAACAATTGCCGGAATAAGTCCCTGTTCATTGTATTTTAATAAATTAACATCAAAGGCCATTATATATCCCCCTCATTATTATAATCTAACCGGCACGCCATTTTTTCTTAAAAATTCCTTTACTGATTTTATACTGTATTCCCCAAAATGGAATATAGATGCCGCTAAGGCTGCATCCGCCTCACCCTGGACAAAGCCGGCCAAAATATGCTCCGGACTTCCGACTCCCCCGGAGGCAATAACCGGGATATTTAGCGCTCGGGATACAGTCCTTACCAGCTCCAGATCATAGCCATCCTTTGTCCCGTCTCCATCCATACTGGTTAAAAGTATTTCTCCGGCACCGGCAATTTCCACCTTTTTTGCCCACTCTATAGCATCCAAACCGGTTGGTGTACGACCCCCATGAATATATACCTCCCAGCGTCCCGGAGCTATTCTTTTGGCATCGATAGCCACCACAATACACTGACTGCCGAAGCGTTCCGCTGCTCTTGATACCAATTCCGGGTCCTTGACTGCCGGAGTATTCATGGATACCTTGTCTGCTCCGGCAGAAAGCATAGATCTGATATCTTCTAAGGAACCAATCCCGCCACCAACGGTAAAGGGAATAAATACCTCTCCTGCAGTTCTGTAGACCATATCTAATACTGTTTTACGCCCATCGGAAGAGGCAGTAATATCCAGAAAAACCAATTCATCAGCACCCTCAGCATCATAAAAGGCAGCTAAATCTACCGGGTCACCGGCATCCCTTAGATTAATAAAATTGGTACCCTTGACCACTCTTCCCTCAGTAACATCCAAACAGGGTATTATTCTTTTTGTCAGCACTGTCCTGCCTCCGGTTCTCCCTCTGCCAGCTTGAGAGCATCCTCTAAGTCAACTGTTTTTTCATACAGGGATTTTCCCATTATAGCGCCCTCGACTCCTGTATTGAAAAGCTTTTTCACCTCTCTCAAATCCTCCAGAGTGCTGACACCTCCTGAGGCAATAATTGAAATTCCGGTTTTTTCTGCCATCTCTGCAACTCCCCGGATATTTACCCCTTGTAGGGTGCCGTCTCTTGATATATCGGTGTATATAATTCTTATGACCCCAAGAGCCCTCATTTCCAGAGCCAGCTCCACAGCGCTTTTTTCCGAGGTTATGTCCCAGCCCTCAATAGCTACCTTGCCGTCCCGGGCATCCAGACCTAAAACCACTGCTTCGGCGCCGAATTTTTCAATAGCCCTGGCTACCAAATCAGGATTCTTAACAGCCACAGTACCCAAGATTACCCGATTAATTCCAATTGCCAACAGCCTTTCAATGGTCTCCAGATCTCTTATTCCACCACCAAGCTGAATAGGGATATTTACCTTTTCCCTTATTCTCTTTACAACCTCAATATTTTTGGGAGAGCCCCCAAAGGAGCCATCCAAATCCACAACATGAAGCCAAGGCGCACCCTTTTTCTCCCAAACCCCAGCCACCTCAGCAGGATCATCAAAATATACTGTTTCCCGGTCAAGTCGTCCCTCCACCAGCCGGACACAACGACCTCCTCTTATATCTATAGCCGGATATATAATCATCTGTCTACAATCCTCCCAAAGTTTTTTAAGATACGCAGGCCCATAGAGCTGCTCTTTTCCGGATGAAACTGAATTGCCGAAACATTCTCAAAGGATATTGCCGAGGTAAAATCTATTCCATAGTCAGTTAGACCCACCTTTATCGAATCCTGCTCCGGGTCCACATAATATGAATGAACAAAATAAAATGATGAATTATCCGGGACATCCCTGAAAATCTCTGCGTCTCTTTGATATTTAACCTGATTCCAACCCATATGAGGAACCTTGAGCCCTTCAGGCAGTCTCCGGGAATGGTCCGGAGACTGCCTGAAG
>JAAXTT010000061.1 GCA_013336365.1 Peptococcaceae bacterium | reverse complement strand
AAGAGTTGAACTTGCCGTTGCTTGTTGACAGATGTGATGTTATTTTTACTGCATTGCCTCATGGTCATTCTATGGATGTTGCTGCTGAGGTCAATCGCAGGGGCAAGAAGCTGATTGATTTGGGTGCGGATTTTCGTTTTAATTCGGTGCCCAATTATGAAGAATGGTACAAAATGGAGCATAGTCAGGCAGAATTAAACAGTCAGGCGGTTTATGGACTTCCGGAGATTCATAGGGATGAAATAAGAGCTGCAAAGCTTGTTGCCAACCCAGGCTGTTATCCCACCAGCATTATTTTAGGCTTGGCACCCTTATTGAAAAATAAAATGATTGACCCGGACAGTATTATTATCGATTCAAAATCCGGGGTGTCCGGAGCCGGTAGAAATCCATCTTTGGTAAATCATTATTGTGAAGTCACCGGAAGCATAAAGGCATATAATGTCTGTAAGCACAGACATACCCCTGAGATTGAGCAGGAGCTCAGTCTTTTGGCGGAAAAAGACCTGCTTGTATCCTTCTCTCCTCATTTGACCCCAATGATTAGGGGGATATTGAGCACTATTTATGCCGGACTTAAATCGGATATCACTTTAGAAAAGCTTGTTGATTTGTATCAGGAATTTTATCGGGAAAGTCCTTTTGTAAGGATTCTTCCTGCAGGTATTCTGCCTGTTACAAAGGCTGTCTGTGGTTCGAACCATTGTGATATAGGTTTAGTGATAGATGAAAGAACAGGAAGAATAGTTATTGTTTCTGCTATTGACAATCTGATCAAGGGCGCCTCCGGGCAGGCAATACAAAATATGAATATATTATTTGGTTTACCGGAAGACACCGGTCTGGACAGGGTAGGCATGTACCCTTAGGAAACAGGGTAGTAAAGAAAATCAGCTTTGGAGGTGTAGAAAATGTTTATTAAAGTACCGGGAGGTGTAACTGCTGCTGAGGGGTTCCAAGCATCAGGGGTGCCTGCCGGGATTAAGTACAAAAACAAACGGGATGTTGCTTTGGTTTACTCAATGTTTGAAGCAGCGGTAGCAGGTGTTTTTACTACCAATGTTGTCAAGGCAGCACCAATATTATTAAATATCAACAGACTGTCAGTCTCAGGAACTGCCAAGGCAGTAATTATAAATAGCGGAAATGCCAATGCCTGTACAGGAGACAGAGGAATGGTGGATGCCTTGGCAATGACAGAGGAAACCGCTAGACTTTTGGGTATTCCTAAAGAACAGGTATTCGTGGCATCTACAGGAGTCATCGGACAGCCGATGCCCATGGACAGGATTATTAGGGGAGTTGCTATGGCAGTTAATGACCTTAGCGACAATGGTGGTCAGGATGCTGCAGAGGCAATTATGACTACTGACACAACCTTAAAGCAATATGCCCTGACCTTTGAACTTGAGGGCAGAAAGGTCACCATTGGTGGAATGGCCAAGGGCTCTGGGATGATTCATCCCAATATGGCTACCATGCTTGGGTTTATAACAACGGATGCCTCTATATCTTCAGAATGTCTTGATAGGTGTCTGCACCAGGCGAATGCAAAGAGCTTCAACATGATCACAGTGGATGGGGACACCAGTACCAATGATATGGTTATGGTTCTGGCCAATGGGCAGGCAGGTAATAATAAAATTATTGATTTTGATAGTGAAGGTTACCGAATTTTCAGTGAGGCTCTGGCTGAAATATGCGTTTACCTGGCCAAGGAGGTTGCCAGGGACGGAGAAGGTGCCAGCAAGTTTATCCAGGTTAGGGTTGTTAATGCCTTGAATGACAAGGATGCAGGATTAGCTGCCAGAAGTATTGCCGGATCAAGCTTGTTTAAGGCGGCGGTTTTTGGAGGAGATGCCAATTGGGGCAGAATAATGTGTGCTGCCGGTTATTCCGGAGCTAAGTTTAATCCGGAAAAATTTGATGTATACCTTGGGGGAGTCCAGGTTGCCAAGGACGGAGGTGCCCTGGATTTTGATGAGGAAAACGCAGCAGAAGTATTAGCAGGCAAAGAAATAGAGGTTTTGGTGGATTTAATCGAGGGCACATGTGAGGCGACAGCATGGGGCTGTGATCTTACCTATGAATATGTGAAAATCAATGGGAATTATCGTAGTTAACAGAGTAATGTTGGATTAGGGCTTTATAGCCGAAGAAAGGTATGTGAATATATTTGTCCAGCGCATTTGAAAAAGCTTCGATATTGGTGGAGGCTTTGCCCTATATCAAGGAATTCTATGGTAGCACGGTAGTAATAAAGTATGGCGGACATGCTATGGTAAATGCTGAATTAAAAAAAGCTGTCCTTACAGATGTTGTGCTGATGAAGTATGTAGGTATGAACCCGGTTTTGGTTCATGGTGGCGGACCAGAGATTACCGAGATGCTGAAAAGATTTAATATCGAGTCCAAATTTTTGGGCGGCTTGAGAGTTACAGATAAAGAGACTATGGAAGTTGTTGAAATGGTTTTGGTGGGCAAAATAAATAAGGAGCTTGTGGGTCATGTCAATGGTTTCGGAGGCCGTGCTGTCGGGTTGTCCGGAGCAGACGGTGATTTACTGATGGCTGAAAAGAAACCGGGGAAAGTCAGGGGAATAGATGGTTCAATAGATTTGGTTGATATTGGCTATGTGGGGGAGATAACCCAGGTAAATCCCAATATTGTCGATACGGTAATCAAGGAAGGCTATATTCCTGTTGTTGCTCCTGTCGGTATTGGTGAGGATGGTGAAAGCTACAATATAAATGGAGATACTGTTGCCAGTGCTTTAGCTGTGGCCTTAAAAGCTGACAAGCTTATTATATTGACTGATGTTGAAGGGATATTGGGAGATCGCAATGACCCAAGCACTTTGATTTCTCCTTTGACAAGGAATCAGGTGCCTGAGCTAATCAAGCAGGGTGTTATTGACGGAGGAATGATCCCCAAGGTAGAGTGCTGTGTCAAGGCCTTGGACGGTGGGGTTAAAACCACCCACATACTGGACGGTAGACTTCCTCATTCATTGCTGCTGGAGGTATTTACTACTAAGGGTATTGGTACTATGGTAACTAAGTAGATGGAGTCTGATTTGTATATAGTTATTAGATAAAATATAGCTTGAGGTGAATATAGTGAAAAGTTCAGAAATAATTGACACAGGAAATAAATATGTAATGAATACATATGGCCGGCTGTCATTGGCCTTAGTCAGAGGAAGTGGGGCAAGGGTCTGGGATGCGGAAGGACGAGAGTATCTTGACTTTGTGAGCGGTCTTGCCGTAAATTCATTGGGGCACTGCCACCCTGCTGTGGTTAAGGCTATAGTTGCCCAGGCAGAAACGTTGATTCATGTATCAAATATGTATCACATAGAGCCTCAAGTAAGGCTGGCAGCTTTGTTGGTGGAAAACACCTGTGCTGACAGAGTGTTTTTCTGTAATAGTGGTGCCGAGGCAAATGAGGGTGCAATTAAATTAGCTCGGAAATATGGGAAGTCAAAGGGAAATCTGGAAAAGTTTGAAATAATAACTGCAATAAATTCATTTCATGGGCGGACCCTTGCCACAATAACAGCTACAGGTCAGCCAAAATACCAAAAAGGCTTTGAGCCTTTGCCGGCTGGCTTTAGTTATGTCAATATCAACAATATTGAGGAAATAAGAGAAAGAGCAGGTTCCAATACCTGTGCAATTATCCTGGAGCCTATACAGGGCGAGGGTGGTGTGAATGAGCTTAATCCTGAATATATCAAGGCGATAAAGGATATCTGTAAAGAGCATGATATATTGTTGATATTTGACGAGGTTCAGTGCGGTCTGGGGCGCACAGGAAAATTTATGGGTTATCAGCATTATGGTATAGAGCCTGATATATTTACTTTGGCAAAGGCTCTGGGTGGAGGATTTCCCATAGGCGCTATGCTGGCAAAGGAAGATATTGCCTCATCCTTTAGTCCGGGAGACCATGCGTCTACCTTTGGTGGCAATCCATTGGCCAGTGCAGCGGCCTTAGCTGCTGTTGAAGAAATATTAAATGGTGGATTGGTAGATAACTCCTCCAAGGTTGGTGAATATTTTAAAAAACAACTGATAGAAATGAAGGAAAGCAGCGATATTATTATTGATGTTCGAGGTAAGGGCCTGATGCTGGGAATGGAGTTTTCTGTTGAGTGTCGCAAACTTTTGCCGGCTTGCCAGGAAAAGGGTCTGTTAATCAATTGTGTTGGGGATAAAACTCTGAGATTCCTACCACCTCTCATTATTACCGAAGCAGATGTGGACAAGGCCTTGGATATTGTCCGGGAAGCAATTCGAGAAAACCTTTGAAAATGACTGTTTATTGCTAGAAATAATTAGCTTATAGGTATATACGCCGGATTTTAACATTTTCTTGACACTAGTTTAACGATTCTGTATACTGAATAGCATGATAAAGGCAGTGAAAGGGAGCAAGTAACCGGGTGACAAGGCAACAGAGAGCCGGAAGTGCTGTGAACCGGTGCCATCCCAGGTGAAAACATCGCCCTGGAGCCGCAAGGCTGAAGGTTTGACTAAGTAAGCTTTGCCGGGATAGCCTCCGTTACCAAGGCAGTGTCTGGATACAGACACACAAGAGGCTTTTTGTTGTGAAACAGCAAGCAATCAGGGTGGTACCGCGTGAGTAACCTCTCGTCCCTGGCAGTGTTTATGGACTGCCGGGCGGGAGGTTAATTTTATATGCTTAGTGATTTATTGATTATTAATCCCATACTGATTATTACTGTTAACAATTTCATAGATTTTGGGAGGAATGGGTCCAGTCAATCTGGGGGTACTAGCTTTAAATTACAGAAATAGATATTATCGGCGATTTTTTTCAGAGAAAGACCTTGGCAGATGGATTCCTCTTAATTACAGGATTATCACCGGGTTTTTTTTGTTTATAAAGATAATTTAATAAAAAATAGGGGTGAGACAATGCGTAGTGATTCAATAAAAAAAGGAATAGAAAAGGCTCCTCACCGGTCCTTACTCCGAGCACTGGGTTATATCGATCAGGAGCTGGAAAGACCAATGATTGGGGTAGTCAATTCTTTTAATGAAATAGTTCCGGGACATATTCACCTTAATGAAATTACTGCTGCTGTCAAGGCAGGTGTCAGAATAGCAGGAGGAACTCCCGTGGAGTTCCCGGCTATTGCCGTCTGTGATGGTATTGCAATGAATCATAGTGGAATGAAGTATTCCTTGGCCAGCAGGGAGCTGATTGCTGATTCTATTGAGGTGATGGCCGAGGCTCACCAGTTTGATGGTCTTGTAATGGTTGCCTCCTGTGACAAGGTAGTGCCCGGTATGCTGATGGCGGCAGCCAGAGTTAATATACCCTCGATTATTATCAGTGGTGGACCGATGATGGCTGGAAGATTGCATGGGGAAAATATATCTTTAAGTACAGTTTTCGAGGGGGCCGGAAAAGTAAGGGCAGGAAAGATGACGGAGGATGAACTCTATGATATTGAAGATTCTGCCTGCCCAGGCTGTGGCTCCTGCTCAGGGATGTTCACTGCCAACTCAATGAATTGTCTTACTGAGGTAATGGGAATGGCGCTTCCGGGAAATGGCACAATTCCTGCAGTGGCAGCTGCCAGAAGAAGACTGGCCAAACTGAGTGGAATAAGGGCAGTGGAGCTGGTCAGAGAAGGATTATTGCCTCTGGATATTATGAGCATCAAGGCTTTTGAGAACGGCTTAACTATGGATATGGCCTTGGGTTGCTCAAGCAACACAGTATTGCACCTTCCGGCTATTGCTTACGAAGCGGGAATAACCTTGGATTTGGAAATGATAAATAAAGTGAGTGCTAAGACACCAAACCTTTGTAAACTAAGCCCCATGGGCAATCACTATATGCAGGATCTGGATGAGGCAGGAGGTATTCCTGCCGTAATGGAGGAGCTGGCAAAAAAGAATTTGATTCATCTGGATTTAAAAACAGTTTCCGGCAAATCTGTAGGAAGTATTATAGCAGGCAAAAGGATTATGAGACAGGATGTTATCCGCAGTGTGGATAATCCATACAGCTCAAGTGGTGGGATAGCAATACTGAAAGGCAATCTTGCACCTGACGGTGCAGTGGTCAAAAAAGCCGGAGTCGAACCGGAAATGCTTGTTCATAGTGGTCCTGCACGGGTTTTTGATTCTGAGGAACAGGCAGTTGAAGCACTTATTGCCAGAAAAATCAACAAGGGTGATGTTGTTGTAATAAGATATGAGGGTCCAAAAGGAGGACCGGGGATGAGAGAAATGCTCACTCCTACAGCAACAGTTATGGGACTTGGGATGGACAAAGAGGTTGCACTTATTACTGATGGCAGGTTTTCAGGAGCAACAAGAGGTGCGTCTATTGGACACGTTTCTCCCGAGGCTGCTGAGGGTGGCCCTATTGCCGCTGTCAGAGAGGGAGATATAATTGATATAAATATTCCTGAGAACTCCATTTCCATAAGAATAAGTGATCAGGATATGGAAAATCGTCTAAAGGAATGGCAGCGACCGGAACCAAGGGTTACCAAGGGTTATTTGGTGCGTTATTCCATGCTGGTGTCTTCAGCCAGTGCAGGGGCAATTCTAAAAAAGGAATAAGCTAAGGAGCGGGTATATATGAAAAAAAGCGGAGCTGAAATACTGGTTGATTCTTTAATAGACCAGGGTGTGGATACTATCTTCGGTTACCCCGGAGGACAGGTGTTGGCAATTTATGATGCACTCTATGATGCGGACATTCGACATATATTGACCAGACACGAGCAGGGAGCCGTCCATGCAGCGGACGGCTATGCCAGGGCTTCAGGACGGCCGGGGGTATGTGTGGCCACTTCAGGTCCCGGTGCAACCAATTTAGTAACAGGAATTGCCAATGCCTATATGGATTCAGTTCCTTTGGTGGCGATTACCGGACAGGTTCCCAGGGCTGCTTTGGGCAGAGACTCATTTCAAGAGGCAGATATAACAGGGATCACCTTGCCGATCACTAAGCACAATTATATTGTTAAAGATGTGAAAGATTTGGCTATGACTATAAAGGAAGCATTTCATATAGCCACTACCGGGAGACCGGGGCCGGTTTTGGTGGATATGCCAAGTGATATTTCGGCAGAAAAAACAGACTATGTAGTGCCTGGTCCGGTAAGGCTACCGGGATATCATCCGGTTTTCAAGGCTAGTGAAGATCAGTTGAACAAAGCGGTAAAGCTTATATTGGAGGCTGAGAGACCGGTTATCTATGCCGGGGGTGGAGTTATAAGCTCCGGTGCTCATGAGGAGTTAAAAAAGCTTGCAGAGCTGCTGGTAGCTCCAGTAACAACTACCTTGATGGGGCTTGGTGGCTTTCCCGGGGATCATCCCCTATCTTTGGGTATGCTGGGTATGCATGGCACTAAATATGCCAACTATGCAATCTGTGAGACTGATCTTATTATTACTGTTGGAGCCAGATTCAGCAATAGAAATACCGGAAAGATAGAGGTATTTGCACAGGATGCAAAAATAGTGCATATAGACATTGACCCGGCTGAAATAGGTAAGAATGTCCGGGCAGATGTTCCGGTTATAGGTGATATAAAGACGGTTCTTAATCAGCTTTTGCCAAGACTTCGGGCTAAATTGCCCGGTGCCTGGCAGGAAAAAATAAAGAAATGGAAAAAGGAATTTCCAATTGATTACGAAGGTGGCGGTAAGTTAAAGCCTCAGCAGGTAATCAGAGAAATATACAAGGCTACCGAAGGAAATGCCAGGATAGCCACTGAGGTAGGGCAGCACCAAATGTGGGCAGCACAATATTACACCTATACCCGGCCACGCTCCTTTATTTCTTCCGGTGGTCTGGGTACCATGGGCTATGGATTTCCGGCTTCAATAGGAGTTCAGGTGGCCTGTCCGGATGAGGTTGTCTTTAATATTGCCGGGGATGGGAGTATTCAGATGAATACTCAGGAATTGGCAACTGCTGTAAATTATCAATTACCGGTAAATGTGGCTATATTAAATAACGGGTTTTTAGGAATGGTAAGACAGTGGCAGGAGCTTTTTTATAACAGCCGCTATTCACATACTGAGCTGCAAAATCCGGATTTTGTCAAGCTGGCGGAAGCCTATGGAGCAGTTGGTATAAGGGTAAGC
>JAAXTT010000060.1 GCA_013336365.1 Peptococcaceae bacterium | reverse complement strand
TGGTTGACCCAAAATCAGTCAGGCGCTCTATAGATCCGGGAGCTCTTGAAATGATTGATATTGCAAAGGAACGTGGGATGATTACCGCCTTTGACCGGGCAGTGGCACAGCAGCCCCAATGTCAGTTTGGCTATAAAGGCATTTGCTGTCGTTTCTGCATGATGGGACCTTGTCGGATTAAGTCTGATGAAGGGCCCGGAAGCAAGGGAATCTGTGGCGCATCACATTGGACAATTGCAGCCAGGAGTACAGGACTTTTGCTGCTTACCGGGGCAGCTTCCCATAGTGAGCACGCCAGTCATATTGCGCATACCCTGTTGGAATATACAGAGGGAAAGGCTCCAGATTTTGGAATAAAGGATCATGACAAGCTGGTCCGGGTGGCTGAGAGAATAGGTGTTGCCACAGATGGACGCAGTGATATTGAGATAGCTCATGATGTCGCCAAGGCTGCTCTTGAAGAGTATAGCCGGCTTAAAGGATTTGGTGAGTCTACTTGGGTTAACACAACTGCGACTCAAGGAAGAATAAATAAATTCCGGACCCATGATATTATGCCCAGCGGTATTTATAATGTTATTTCCGAGCTGGTTACTCAGGCTCATGTAGGAATGGACAATGACCCGGTAAATCTTATTTTTTCAGCATTGCGGGTTTCCCTTGGTGATTATGTAGGAATGCATATAGGAACGGATTTGTCGGATATTCTTTTTGGAACTCCCAAGCCGGTGGTCAGCGAGGCTAATTTGGGGGTTATTGATGCTGAATATGTTAATTTTGTGCTACATGGGCACAACCCGATTCTTTCGGAAATTATTGTTCAGGCAGCCAAGGAACTGGAGGATGAGGCCAAGGCTGTGGGAGCAAAGGGTATAAAGTTGATGGGTATTTGCTGTACAGGCAACGAAGTTTTAATGCGTCATGGAGTGCCTTTGGTCACTTCCTTTGCCTCTCAGGAATATGCTATTGCTACCGGAGCTATTGATGCAATGGTGGTGGATGTTCAGTGCATTATGCCATCTGTTCAGACTGCAGCTGAATGCTTCCATACCAAGATTATTACAACTTCACCAATATCTAAAATACCCGGTGCTTACCATATCGACTACCAGACTACAAGAGCTTTGGATAATGCCAAGACAGCAATAAGAATTGCGATAGAGTCATACAGAAATAGAGATCCAAAGATGGTTCACATTCCCAAGATAGTTAATAAGGTGGTAGCTGGTTGGAGCCTGGAAGCCCTTTATGAATTATTTGCTACCGTGAACCCGGATAATCCTGTCAAAACCTTGACTGATGCGATTCAGTCCGGTGAGCTTAAAGGGGTAGCGATGTTGGCAGGCTGCAATAACCTTAAAGGAACCCAGGATGATAATAACACCAGAATAGCCAGAGAAATGATTAAGAATGATGTATTTGTCATAGGTACAGGTTGTGCTATGCAAAGCTGTGCCAAGCTGGGGCTACTTTCTCCGGATGCCATGGAGTATGCAGGTCCGGGACTTAAAAGCTTTTTAGCAAGAATCAGTGAGAAAGCAAATCTTACTACACCATTGCCTCCCATGTTCCATATGGGTTCCTGTGTGGACAATTCCAGGTGCTCTGATTTGCTTATGGACATGGCAGATGAGATGGGTGTGGATACTCCTAAGGTGCCTTGGGTTGCATCAGCCCCAGAGGCTATGAGCGGTAAGGCAGTTTCTATCGGCTGCTGGTGTGTAGCCATGGGAATGGCAGTACATGTAGGTGCTATGCCTCCCTTGGAAGGCAGTGATTTGATCTACTCTATAGTAACTCAGATAGCCGGCGATGTTTATGGCGGATACTTTATCTTTGAGATGGATCCTGAAATTGCCGCCAGTAAAATGTTGAGTGCTTTGGAATATAGGACCTGGAAATTGGGTGTGCATAAAGCTGTTGCTGAGGAAAATGCCACTGCCCTGTGCCAGAATTATTAATTAGTCAGTTTGAAAGGAGGATAACATTTTGTCCGAGCAAATTAACTTTGATCAGATATATGAGGGAGCTATAGAGCCTGGTAAAGAGCCAAAGGCACTGTTTAGGTCTGCCTTTAACGGCGCAATTACAGCTATGAGCTATGCTGAAATATTATTGAATCAGGCTATAAGGGATTTTGGAGCTGAGTATCCTGTAAGTTATCCGGATACAGCCTATAATCTTCCGGTTATCAGATGCCTTAGTGGCGAAGAGGTTAAGACCTTGGGTGAGCTTGTGCCTATTCTTAATCGGTTGAGGGGTTCTTTTATAGAAAATTACCGGGATTTTAAAAATGCCAGACAGGCTGGTGAGGCTACCTGGTATGCGGCAGAAATAATTGAAGCAGTCAGATATTTGCGGGATACCGAAGAAAACCCTCTTTATATTGCACCTTGGACCGGCTTTGTCGGAGATCCGGTAGTCCGCCAGTACGGAATAAAAATGGTGGATTGGACTATACCCGGGGAAGCAGTAATTGTGGGCAGGGCAAAGGATAGCAAATCAGCCAAAAAAATTGTGGACAGCTTTATGGCCAAGGGACTTATGCTTTTCCTCTGTGATGAGATTATTGAGCAGTTGATGGAGGAAGGGGTTAAGCTGGGAGTAGATTATATTGCCTATCCCCTGGGTAATTTTACCCAGGTAGTTCATGCGGCCAATTATGCTCTTAGGGCCGGTATGATGTTTGGTGGTGTCCAGGCAGGTGATTACGAGGCTCAAAAGGATTATCAGCGTCGCAGAGTACTTGCCTTCATCCTTTATTTGGGTGAACATGATATGGTTAAGGATGCTGCCTGTATGGGAGCCATAAATGTGGGCTTCCCGGTTATTACAGATCAGGAATTGCCTGAGGACAAGCAGATAAAGGACTGGTTTGTTTCCCAGCCGGACTATGATAAAATTGTTCAAACCTGTCTTGAGCTGAGAGGAATAAAAATCACCGCCATTGAAATTGATGTTCCGATTACTGTTGGCCCGGCGTTTGAGGGAGAATCCATACGTAAAAAGGATATGCATGTTGAATTTGGCGGAACCAAGACACCTGGTTTTGAATTGGTCAGAATGGTGGATGAGGACAGTATTGAGGATGGACAAATTACTGTTGTCGGTCCGGACATTGATGCCATTGAGCCGGGGACTCGCTTGCCCTTAGGCATTGTGGTAGATGTATTCGGACGTAAAATGCAGTCCGACTTTGAACCGGTCCTTGAGCGCCGGATCCATTATTTCAGTAATTATGGAGAGGGCTTGTGGCATGTAGCCCAAAGGGATATAATGTGGGTTCGTATTTCCAAGGGTGCTTATGAGAAGGGCTTCCGCTTGGCCGATATCGGCAAAATATTATATGCCAAATTCAAAACAGAGTTTGCCTCTATTGTAGACAGGGTTCAAATTACTATCTATACAGATGAGCAAAAGGTTCTGGAGATGCGGGATGAGGCTAGAAAAGCTTATCAGCAGAGGGATGACAGGCTTAAGGAGCTACAGGACGAAAAGGTGGATACCTTTTATTCCTGTACCCTATGTCAGTCATTTGCACCTACACATGTTTGTGTTGTTGCCCCTGAAAGAGTTGGCTTATGTGGTGCGGTCAGCTGGCTGGATGCAAAAGCCGCATATGAAATAAATCCTCATGGTTCAAACCAGCCAATACCCAAGGAGGGTATTATTGATGAGGTTAACGGTCAGTGGGAGTCATTTAATGAGTTTGTCTTCAATAATTCCCAAAGGAGTATAGACACTGTAAACTTCTATACAATAATGGATTCTCCTATGACCTCCTGTGGGTGCTTTGAGTGTATTCTATCCATGGTTCCGGAGTGTAATGGCTTTATGGTCGTCAATAGAGAACATGGGGGAATGACTCCTTCAGGCATGACCTTTTCAACCTTGGCTGGTACTATCGGTGCAGGAGCACAAATGCCCGGATTTATGGGCATAGGTAAATCCTATCTGGGTTCCAGGAAATTTGTACCCGCTGATGGGGGCTTGGCCAGAGTGGTATGGATGCCTAAGGCATTAAAGGATGAGCTTCGTCCATTGCTGGAGGAAGCCGCTGAGAATGCTGGTTTAGGCAAGGATTTTGTTGATAAAATTGCCGATGAAACCATCGGTATTGCAGGGGATGAAATAATGGATTTCCTGACAGAAAAGGGTCACCCTGCGCTGACTATGGATCCACTATTTTAGGATGGTTAACCATGATATATTTATTTTGATGATTTTTATGCTCCTGAAGACACCCGTCAATTTGCTGGTGTCTTCAGGCGTGATTATTATGATAGTCTCTTTTAGAGAAAGGAGAAAAAATAATGGGATTAACAGGTTTGGAAATATTCAAGCAATTGCCTAAAACTAACTGCAAGGATTGTGGGCAGCCAACTTGTTTGGCTTTTGCCATGTCGCTGGCCAGTGGTAAAGCCAGTCTTGATTTGTGCCCTCATGTAAGTGATGCTGCAAAGGAAGCATTGGATTCAGCTTCAGCACCACCTATCACTCTTGTAAAGATAGGTTCCGGAGATAAGGCTGTTGCAGTAGGGAATGAAACTGTGCTATACAGGCACGACAAACGCTTTGAGAATATGACTGCAATAGCAGTGTCTCTATCTGATGAAATGAGCAGTGAGGAAATTATCAACAGAGCAGGTCAGATAAATAAGCTGGTTTTTGATCGGGTAGGACAGATGCACAGTATAAGTATGGTAGCAGTAAAAAATTCCAGTGGTGATTCAGGCAAGTTTTTAGCTGCGGTAAAAACTGTAGCGGAAAATACTGACTTTCCTTTGCTGCTGAACAGTGAAAATCCAGAGTCAATAGAAAAAGCATTGGAGCTGGTTGCTGCCAAAAAGCCGGTTATTTGTGGAGCAAATAGTGAGAATGTTGAAGCAATGACCAATTTGGCAAAAAAATATGATGTACCTATGGTTGTCAGAGGTGAGGATTTGGATCAGCTTGCATCCTTAGTGGAAAAGGTTGTAAGTATGGGCTTTAAGCAAATTATTATTGATTCCGGCTCTCGTGAGGTAAATCAGGTTCTTTCTGAACAAACTCAAATGAGGCGTCAGGCGTTAAAGAAGTTCAGACCCTTTGGCTATCCTACTATTGCCTTTGCCAGCAATCAAGACCCTATTCAGGCGGTGCTGGACGCGGGAGTTTACATATCCAAGTACGCAGCAATTGTTGTAATTGAAAGCTCAGACCCAGCGGATATACTTCCCTTGATTACCTTGCGCTTAAATATTTATACAGATCCTCAGAAGCCTATTGCAGTTGAGTCAAAGGTCTATGAAATTGGTAATGTTGATGAATCTTCACCGGTTTATATTACTACCAACTTCTCCCTGACTTATTTCTGCTTGGCAGGAGATGTTGAGTCTTCCAGAGTGCCCGGATATATTTTGCCGGTTGATACTGATGGAATATCTGTTATGACCGGCTGGGCAGCCGGGAAGTTTACCCCGGAAAAGATTACAGAAATGCTCCAGGAATCAGGAATATCTGACAAGGTTAGTCATCGTAAGGTAATAATTCCCGGTGGTGTAGCTGTATTGAGCGGTAAGCTTCAGGAGCTCTCAGGCTGGGAAGTAATGGTGGGACCCAGAGAGTCAGCCGGTATCCCAACCTTTTTGAAACAGCGTTGGCTTTAAGGACGGATATTTGGCGACTAATAAATCAGACCTTTATTTGCTGCAATAATTACGATAGCCAGAAGCATTTTATTTTAATATAAGGAGAGTGTAGTAATGGCATTTACAGTGGCAATAGCAGGCAAGGGAGGAACTGGCAAGACAACCTTAGCCTCTTTATTGATAAGACAGATTACAAAAGCAGGGAAAGGACCGGTTTTAGCCGTTGATGCTGATGCCAATGCCAATCTTCATGAGGCTATAGGTATTGAAGTGAAGGATACTATCTCAGAGCTTCTTAATCGGATTAATCACAATTTAGAACCCCTTCCTGCAGGAATGACCAAGGATCGCTATGTGGCATACAGGGTTCATGAGTCTCTGGCAGAGGGCGATGATGCAGACTTAATGGTTATGGGTGGTCCGGAGGGTTCGGGCTGTTATTGTTTTGCCAATAATCTTGTCCGGGGCTTTATGCAGGATTTGAGCAATAATTATCCGTATGTAGTAATGGATAATGAAGCAGGACTGGAGCATCTCAGCAGGAGAACCACCCAGAATGTAGATGTTTTGTTGGTGGTCAGTGACTCCAGTGCTCGGGGCATTCGTTCTGCCGGTAGAGTTAGAGAATTAGTTGAATCTATCAAACTGGATGTTAAAAAAATGTATCTTGTAGTCAGCAAGGTTGACGCAGGAACAATAGAAGCGCTTCAGGAGGAAATAGACCGTACCGGTTTGGAGTTGGTAGGCACAGTGCC
Source organism: Peptococcaceae bacterium (assembly GCA_013336365.1). GTDB lineage: Bacteria > Bacillota > Desulfotomaculia > Desulfotomaculales > Desulfocucumaceae > JAAXTT01. The sequence goes on along the minus strand of JAAXTT010000060.1, from coordinate 1,808 downwards.
ATTGGACGACCAGGTTCGTGATTATGACCTTCACAGCAAGCCTCTGATTAGTCTGCCGGATGATTCACCGGTTGTTAAAGCGGTGGATGAAATAATAAAAAACGCCGGCATTATCTGAATAGGAACCAATTACTGAAGGGAGTGTAAGCAATGGCTGTTACTATAGCTAAGGAAAGATGGAACAGTAAGGTAAATGAACTTGTCATTGGGGTAGAGCCTAATTCTGTCAAGGTAGGCGGCGACAGTACTTTGCCTTTCTTGTTTTTTGAAGGAGAAATGCCCAATAGACCTGTTGTTGCATTAGAGGTTTGTGATGTTGAACCTGATGATTGGGCTAAGAGTCTTACAGATGCATACAAAGGGGTAATGGGTGACCCGGTGGCTTGGGCAAAGAAGTGTATTGAATATGGTGCAGATATGATTTGTCTTAAGCTGGTCAGCTCTCATCCGGATTTTGACAATGCAAGCCCGGAGGAATGTGCAAAAACTGCTAAGGCTGTTGCTGATGCTATTAATGTACCCCTCATTGTAATAGGCAGTGGGGTTGAAGAAAAGGATGCTGAGGTTTTACCGGTTGTTGCCGGTGCCCTTGAGGGAAAAGCAGTCTTATTGGGCAATGCTGCACCCAGTAATTACAAAACAATTACTGCTGCTTGCATGGTAAATGGACATTCCATTATTGCCTCCAATCCCCTAGACATAAATATTGCCAAGCAGCTGAATATTCTAATTACAGAGATGGGTCTTCCCGCAAATAGAATTGCTATCGATCCCTTGGTAGGTGCTTTAGGCTATGGTATCGAGTATGCATACTCGATTATGGAACGAGCAAGACTTGGAGCCCTTACAGGAGACAAAATGCTGGCCATGCCAGTGATATGTTTTGTTGGACAAGAGGCATGGAAGGCCAAAGAGGCAAAGGCTGAAATTGATGAAACCCCTGAATGGGGAGAACTTGAACGCCGTGCAATCCTTTGGGAAGCAGTAACTGCAACGACCTTTGCTCATGCCAGCGGTGCTATAATGGTTATGCGTCATCCTGAAGCTGTCAGGGAGTTTAAGCGTCACATCGACAAGATGATGCAGCCAGCAAGCTTATAATATAAGGGGGTATTTAAGGATGATCCTAATAGGTGAGAGGATCAATGGAATGTTTAAGGACATAAGCAGTGCAATCCTTGATAACAATCCTGAGCCCATTATATATTGGGCCAAACAACAGTACGAAGCAGGAGCAGCTTATCTAGATGTAAATACCGGACCTACAGTGGAATCAAAGCAGCAACCTGAAGTAATGGAATGGCTGGTTAATATCTGCAATGAAGCCGCTCCAATACCCTGTTGTGTAGATTCTACCAACCCGGAGGCTATAGAAGCAGGCTGTGCAGCTAATAAGCATGGCAAGGTTATGATTAATTCCACCCATGCAGATCAATGGAAAATGGATTTGTTTCTGCCAATGGCAGCAAAGTATAATGCAGCAATTATAGGATTGGCAATGAATGAAAGCGGTGTCCCCAAAAGTGCCGCTGACAGGGCAGCTTTAGCAATGGAGATAGTAGTTAATGCTGATGCCCATGGTATACCAATGGAAGATCTATATATTGACCCACTCATGCTTCCGGCAAATGTTGCTCAGGAGCATGGAGTTGAGGTTTTGGAAGCAATTCGTCAGATTAAGGAGCTGGCTCCCGGTGTAAGAACTACCCTTGGTCTTTCCAACACCTCCCAGCGTTGCAGCAATAGGCATTTGCTAAATAGAACCTTTCTGATTATGGCAATGGCAGTAGGCTTGGATTCTGCTATTG
>JAAXTT010000059.1 GCA_013336365.1 Peptococcaceae bacterium | reverse complement strand
GTCACAGACTAGGTGATAGCCTCCCAGTCCCTTTACCGCCACAATTCCTCCTGAGCTAATAATGTCCGTTGTCTTATTTGAACATTCCTCTCCTAAACTGTTAAGCAAAGATATCCTTGGTCCACATTGCGGACAGGCATTGGGCTGAGCATGAAAGCGACGATCCTCGGGATTGTTGTATTCCAGGTTACATCTCGGGCACATTTCAAAAGCTGCCATGGTAGTTGATTCCCGGTCATAGGGAATATCTTCTATTATTGTGTATCTTGGGCCACAATCAGTACAATTGATAAATGGGTACAAATATCTCCGATCTGAATGCTCACTGAATTCAGCCAAACAATTTTCGCAAAGAGCCATATCCGCAGGAATAAGTCCTCCTGTACCCCGGGAACAAGTGCTTTCCTTTATAGTAAAATCCCTAAAGGCAGAAAAATCTGCTTTTAGGATAGCGATGCTTGCAATCCGGGCCAGAGGCGGCAGGGATCGAGATATTTCTTCTACTGCCCTGCTGACATTAATGCCGGCACCCTCCCAATGAATAGAAACTCCAGAGCTGTCATTAAGAACCCAGCCCCTAAGAGAATATTTTTTTGCTATTCTATAAATAAACGGACGAAATCCCACACCCTGAACAATTCCCGTCACCTTTATCTGTCTGGCTGCAACATTTTCACTGATAATGTTTTCCATGCCCTGACCAATCCTTTGATTTTTAATTCTTTATTTTTTAATTTTATTTTTTAACCACTGACCCCAGTAATCCATACCTTCACCGGTAACTGCCGAGGTTTTTATTATTTCTAAATCAGGGTTCAGTTTTTTTACATCCTGGAGAAAATTATCCACATTAAAGTTGCTGTACGGCAACAGATCAACCTTATTTAAAATACATAAATCTGCTTCCTGAAACATCACCGGATACTTACCGGGCTTGTCATCCCCCTCAGGAACACTTATTACAACAATTTTTTCATGCTCCCCAAGATCATAGGTGCTGGGACAAATCAAATTACCTACATTCTCAATAATAACTATATCTAAATCGGCTAGATTAAACTGCTTAAGTGCACTGTCTATCATACTGGAATCCAGATGACACCCTCCCTGAGTATTGATCTGTACAACAGGAACACCCTTTTTGCCAATTCTCTCAGCATCTCTGCTGGTCATAAGATCTCCCTCTATGACAGCTATTTTTACATCTCCACTTAATAAGGAAATCGTCTCTTCCAGCAAGGTTGTCTTGCCGGCTCCCGGGGAACTCATAATATTTATAGAAAAAATATTGTAACTATCAAGAAGTGATCTGTTAACCTGGGCAAGATCCTGATATTTTTGCATTATGTTTTTTATTACTTTAATCTCCATAGCCTTTTTCTCCTATTCTCCATCAATAAAATCCAAATATAGCTCCTTGCCGGAAAGTACCTCCTTTATTCCACCACCACATAAAGGACAGGAATAATCAAATCCCTGTTTAAAATGATACTCTTTACCGCACTGACTGCAAAGAGCAAGGGCAGGTTGACTGATTAAGATAAGCTCAGATTCCTGACAGGGTGTGTTTTCTGTGCAAATCTGCCAGCAAAATTCCAAAACCTCGGGCACCACTCCGGTTAATTCTCCTGCAATTATCCGGACCCGATGTACCCTTTTAAGATTATGCAATTCAATCTGTTCACGAACTGCTCCCATTAAATTGTCAACTATTGCCATTTCATGCATTGCAATCAGTTCCTTGAATTAATAATATTTTGAATATTTAAAAAAATGTGTCCCTACATTCTACACTAAAAATATTTTATATTTCAAAAAAAATTAAAAAATTGTGGGTTAATTTTCTAAAAAGCAATTATACTCTGCACTCTTGATTTAAAATAATCTGTTACAAATACCCGGTAAAAATAATATCCATCCTAAAATATTGTAGTCTTTATTCTTGTTTTTATTATTATTATCGATATAATAGTCAAGGTACATCTTCTTCAAGGAGTGATTATAATGTCTCTGACAACCGGTATTGTTGGCCTGCCAAATGTTGGCAAATCAACATTATTTAATGCCATAACCCAGGCAGGAGCAGAATCTGCCAATTACCCATTTTGCACTATTGAGCCCAATGTTGGGGTGGTGGAGGTTCCTGATGAAAGACTTCAGATTTTAACCGAAATCGTCATCCCCAACAAGGTTGTACCCACAGCCTATGAATTTGTCGACATAGCAGGACTGGTTAAGGGCGCCAGTAAAGGTGAAGGACTGGGCAACAAATTCCTGGCTCATATCCGGGAGGTTGATGCAATTGCCCATGTGGTAAGATGCTTCGAGGATGATAACATCACCCATGTAAGTGATAAAATTAATCCTGTTGAGGATATTGAAACCATTAATTTGGAATTGATTTTAGCAGATATGGAATCGGTGGATAAAATACTTGAACGCTTAAGAAAGACTTTAAAAAGTGGCGATAAAAAAAATCAACAGGAATATGATCTGCTGGAAAAAATCAAAGATACTCTTGATTCTGAAAAACCTGCCAGAAGTTTGGAATATACCGAGGAAGAAAAAGAGCTTATGAAGAGCTATCATTTTCTGACTATGAAGCCAATTCTCTATGTAGCAAATGTTAGTGAGGAAGAAGTTAATAATTACCAAGATAATCCCCATGTTCAGGCTGTGGAAAAATTCGCTGAAACTGAAGGCTCAGAGGTTATTGTAATCAGTGCCAAGGTCGAAGCGGAAATTGCAGAGCTTGAGGGAGAAGACAAAGAATTTTTCCTTGAAAGTCTCGGACTTAAGGAATCAGGGTTGAATCGCCTTATTAGAGCAGCATACCAGCTTTTAGACTTGTATACCTATTTCACTGCCGGTGTCCAAGAAGTTAGAGCCTGGACAATTCGCAAAGGCACCAAGGCCCCTCAGGCGGCGGGAGTCATTCACACTGACTTCGAAAGAGGCTTTATCAGAGCAGAGGTTGTCAGCTATGAGGAGCTGGTAAGCTCAGGCTCCATGAATGCCGCAAAGGAAAAAGGACTTCTTCGATTGGAAGGAAAGAACTACGTTGTTCAGGATGGGGATGTAATGCATTTCCGCTTTAATGTATAATACTTGTGTTTAGAGCCTGATTTTTAAAAAGGGATTATCCTGTGCTGATAATATTTTCAGCTGAGATAATCCCTTTTTTATCTTAAAGTAATCCGCTTTATAGCTTGGAAATTATCGCATCTGCCATTCCACTGGTAGATGTAGTTCCACCTAAATCATAGGTAAGACTTTTACCCTCTTTAAGGACTGCAGTTATAGCTTGGCTAATCCTGTCAGCAGCCTCGTATTCTCCTATATGCAGCAGCATTAAGGCTCCCGACATAATAATCGCCAAGGGATTAATCCGGTTTAAGCCTGCATGTCTGGGTGCACTGCCATGAACAGGTTCAAAAACTGCAGCCTTCTCTCCGATATTGGCTCCGGGTGCAACTCCCAAGCCTCCCACCAAACCGGCACAAAGATCGCTTACTATATCGCCATATAAATTAGGCAGCACCATTACATCATATTTTTCGGGAGTTTGGACCAGCTTCATACACATGGCATCCACAATCATATCCTCAAACTCAATTTGCGGATAATCCTTGGCAATATTCTTTACGCTTTCCAAAAAAAGTCCGTCAGAAAGCTTCATAATATTTGCCTTATGGACTGCAGTTACTTTTTTTCTCCCTTGCTTAACTGCCAGTTCAAAAGCATGGCGAGCTACCCTTTCTGAGGCTTCCCGGGTAATTATCTTAATGCTTTCGGCAGCATCCCTACCCACCATATGCTCAATCCCTGCGTAGAGATCCTCAGTATTTTCCCTAACTATAATCAGATCTACATTCTCATACCTAGTCACCAAACCGGGTAAGGTTTTTGCCGGTCTGACATTGGCATATAGATTAAGCTCCTGCCTGAGAGTAACATTAACACTGCGAAAACCCTTGCCAACCGGAGTAGTTAAAGGTCCCTTAAGAGCGACCTTGTTTCTTTTGATTGAGTCCAAAACATAATCCGGCAGAGGAGTACCGTATTCTGCTATTACTTTTTCCCCGGCCTCCACTACATCCCAGTTTATACTTACACCGGTAGCATCAATCACTCTTCTTGCTGCTTCACTTATTTCAGGTCCGATTCCATCCCCGGGAATCAAGGTAATATTGTGGGTCAAGATCTAAGCTCGCCTCCTGTAAATGCAAAAATAATTTACCCCAAACCGGTTCCTATAAATTAAAGCCCCCGTACTTTTTGAAGTGAGGTGCAAGCCCACCATCATTCAATATTTTTATCATAACATCGGGAAGAGGCTTTATGGGTATCTCGATTCCTTTAGTAATATTTTTGATAATTCCGTCAGAAAGATTTACCTCAAGCTGATCACCGGAATCAATAAGGTCGGTATTGCATTCAACTACCGGAAGTCCGGTATTTATACAATTGCGATAAAAAATTCGGGCAAAGGATTTAGCCAATACTGCACTTATATCTGCGTTAATAATTGCCAAAGGCGCCTGTTCCCTAGATGATCCGCAACCAAAGTTGGTTCCGGCAACAATAAAGTCACCTTTTACAACCTTGCTGTAAAAATCAGGATCCAGGTCTTCCATAACATGCTTAGCCAACTCACGCATATCAAGAGTTTTAAATTTATATTTTCCTGAAATAATGTAATCTGTATTCACATCATTGCCAAACTTGTGTACCTTACCCTTAAAATTCATATAATTTCACCTACCTAATAAAGTCTCTTGGATCAGCTATTTTACCAAGTAATGCAGATGCTGCCACTGTTGCGGGAGAAGCAAGATAAATCGAAGCATTGCTGTTTCCCATTCTGCCTTTGAAATTTCTGTTGGCAGTTGATATTACATTTTCTCCATCAGAGGGAACACCATTGTGAGTTCCTACGCAAGGACCACAGCCCGGAGTAACAACAGCAGCTCCTGCCTCCACAAGAGTCTGAATAATTCCCTCATTCATGGCATCCAAATAAATAGTCTTTGAGGCCGGGGCAACAATAAATCTAACATCATCATGAATCCTCTTGCCCTTCAACAACTCTGCAGCAATGCGTAAATCCTCAATCCTTCCATTGGTACAGGTACCCAGAACTGCCTGTTGAATTGGAGTACCAAGAACCTCACTTATCGGACAAACATTGTCAACTCTGTGGGGCTTGGCAATCTGTGGCTCAAGCTTTGAAACATCATAATTCCTGACCTGAGCATACACTGCATCAGGATCTGCACTGGCCGGAGTAAATACCTTGTCAGTGTAGCGAGACAGCCACTTAAAGGTTTTTTCATCAGCCTCCATCAAGCCAGCCTTGGCTCCCATTTCGATAGCCATATTTGACATGGTAAACCTGCCCTCAATTGATAGAGCTGAAACAGCCTCCCCGGTATACTCTGCTGACATATAGGTAGCACCGTCAGCTGTAATGTCACCGATGAGGTAAAGAATAAGATCCTTGGCATACACTCCCTTAGGCAGTACGCCATTAAGGACAAACTTTATGGTTTCCGGCACCTTAAACCACAAATGCCCCGAGATAAGACCTCCGGCTAAATCAGTAGATCCAACCCCGGTAGAAAACGCATTCAGAGCACCATAGGTACAGGTATGGGAATCTGCCCCTATTACCAATGAGCCCGGACCTACCTTACCGCTTTCCGGTATCAGCTGATGACACACACCTTCACCGATATCATACATCTTAAAGCCCTTGGACCGGGTGAACTCCCTCATCAGCTTGTGCAGGGCGGATACGCCTTCAATCGGGCTGGGAGCACTATGATCAATTACAAAAGCAACCTTTTCCCGATCAAATACTTCCTTGCCTCCCATATCCTCAAACGCCCGAATAGCCAAAGGTGAGGTTCCATCCTGACCCATTACAAAATCAACTTTCGCCACCACTATCTCATTTGCATGCACCTGCTGGCCACTGTGAGATGAAAGAATTTTTTCAATAATGGTTTGTCCCAACAAAATCCCTCTTTCCTGAAAGCTGTCTTAGAATATTCTGATTATCTGCCCAAAACTGTTAGCCCACTCAAAAATATCCTTCTAAATACAGCTCCACTTAATATTTTTTAAATAAGTCAGTAGATTATCTGACCTGATTTTTTTATTATATCTAGTAAGCATATCTTTATGCTTACTAGCCAAGCTTGTCTCTAAGCATTTTATTGACCATTGCCGGATTGGCCTTTCCCTTAGTGGCCCTCATTATCTGGCCTACTAAAAATCCCAGGGCATTATCTTTACCGGATCTGAAATCCTCAACAACCTTAGGATTGTCTTCCAACACCTGATCAACTACTGCAGATATAGAGCCTTCATCGGAAATCTGAATCAAGCCCTTTTCCTTTACTATTACCTCTGGGTCACTACCGCTTTCGAACATTTCTTCAAAAACCATTTTTGCCATCTTGCCGCTGATAATTCCCTTATCTATCATATTCAGCATCTCTACCAGCTGACCGGGCTTTATCAGACATTGATTTATTTCAAGACCCTTTGAGTTAAGGAGTCTTAGCAGCTCTCCGGTAAGCCAGTTGCTTACGATTTTTGCGTTGCTGTAACCTAAGGTAAGGCAATCTTCAAAATAATCTGCCAGATATTTACTGGAGGTTACAACCTCTGCATCATATTCAGACAGACCATAATCCTTCTCATAACGAGATTTTCTCTGATCGGGCAACTCAGGCAAAGCCGCCCTTATTTCATCAACCCATTTAGGGTCGATAATCATAGGCACTAAATCAGGATCAGGGAAATATCTGTAGTCATGGGCCTGCTCCTTACTCCTCATAGAAAGGGTAATCCCCTTCCCATCATCCCAGGTTCTGGTTTCCTGGACAATTTTGCCCCCATCCTCCAAGGTTTCTATTTGGCGCTGAACCTCATATTCCAAGGCTCTCTGTAGGGCCTTGAATGAATTCATGTTTTTTATTTCTGCCTTGGTTCCAAGAACCAAGCTTCCCTTGGGTCTTACAGATATGTTGGCATCGCAACGAAGGGAGCCCTCTTCCATTTTACAGTCTGATACCCCTGTATATTGAATTATTGCCTTCATTTTTTCCAGATATGCTCTTGCTTCCTCCGGAGATCTTAAGTCAGGCTCGGACACAATTTCCACCAAGGGTACTCCGGTTCGATTATAATCAACCAAAGAATAATTACTTATTGTAATATTTCCCTGATGCACCAGCTTCCCTGCATCCTCTTCCATATGTACCCGGGTTATTCCTATTCTCTTTACTTTATTATCTAATTCTATGTCTAGATAGCCATGTTCAGCAATAGGCAAATCAAACTGAGAAATCTGATAATTTTTTGGCAGATCGGGATAATAGTAATTTTTCCGATCAAACTTTGAAAATTCCGCTATTTTACAGTTAATAGCCACCCCGACCCTAATAGCATATTCCAGCACCTTTTTGTTGAAAACCGGCAGAACCCCGGGTAATCCCAGACATACCGGGCAAACATGTGTATTTGGCTCACCACCAAACTCTGTACTGGAGGAACAAAAGATTTTGCTATTGGTTTTTAGCTCGACATGTATCTCCAAACCTATCACAGTCTCATAATGGGACACTTGACAGCAACCTCCTAAAACAGCTACTGGCATCTAGCTGTCAGCTTTTTTATATCAGGTACATCAATAAACTTCATATTTATAAATTTGGGAATTTAGTATGGTGCAATGTATTTCTCTCAAAGGCATGAGCAACCTGTAAAAGCGTGCCTTCACCAAAGTTTTTCCCAATAATTTGCATTCCAACCGGAAGACCCTGTGAAAATCCTGCAGGTACAGATATTCCCGGAACACCTGCCAAATTAACAGAAATTGTAGTTATATCAGACAAATACATCTGCATTGGGTCATTTACTTTTTCCCCTTTTCTGAATGCAGTAGAGGGCGAGGTAGGGGAAATCAACACATCATATTTCTCAAAAGCCCGGTCAAAATCCTGTTTTATAAGGGTTCTAACCTTTAGGGCCTTTAAATAATAGGCATCGTAATATCCTGCAGAAAGAGCATAGGTGCCTAGCATAATACGTCTTTTAACCTCAGGACCAAATCCCAGACTGCGGGTTCTGGAATACATATCCACAATATCCTCAGGATTTTCTGCCCTAAGTCCATATCTAACCCCGTCATATCTGGCAAGATTT
>JAAXTT010000058.1 GCA_013336365.1 Peptococcaceae bacterium | reverse complement strand
TTTGTGGCTCAGGATTGATTGATTTGATAGCTCAGATGAGAAAAGCAGCAATTATTGACAGGACAGGCATGTTTAATTCTCTTGAAAACAAGAGAATCAGTGTGGTGGATAATGAGCCTCGTTATGTTCTGGCCTTTGGGTTTGAGTCAGGAAATGGCAAGGATGTTTATATAACTGAGTCTGACGTTAAAAATCTGATTCGATCCAAGGGTGCTGTTTATGCAGGAATAAAATCCATGCTTAAGATGGTGGAGCTGACAGTGGATGCTATTGACAGTATAATTATCGCCGGGGGCTTTGGCAATTATCTTAATGTGGAGGATGCCATTCAAATCGGGCTTCTTCCCGATATGGACCGGGAAAAATATCATTTTGTGGGCAACAGCTCCATTAAGGGAGCTCATGAGTCCCTCCTATCCCAGGAGGCTTATCGCTTTATGTCTGAGCTGTCTGATAAAATGACCTACATTGAGCTTTCGGTGGGCAATGTGTTTATGGATGAATACTCAGCTGCTCTATTCCTGCCTCATACCGACCTAAGCCTATTCCCTTCAGTAGGGGATTAAGGCTCACCCACCAATACTTCTTTTTTAGGGTTTGGGGCCTGGCTCAATGGAAAAATTGGAATTAAAGATACTCTCTATTAATGGGGAGCTACTCCAACATTTATTGTAGAGCAATAAAACGCTCCGGGTAATTAAACCCGGAGCGTTTTATTTGTTATGAGGGGTATTATTAGATTCTTTGGGGCATTATAGTATCAACCCAATCAACAAGTTGTTCGCCAAGGCTTTTCTTGCCGGCCTTAACAACCTCTCTGTTGCTCTTAAGTCTTTCTTGGGTTTGAGCCCTTTGAGTGTCCAGCTCTCTAACTTTGGTCATGGGTATCACCTCCGTTCAATTTTCCAAGCTTGCCAACCTCTGTTGACCTTTCATGGCTTAATAATACAACAGATTAATTAACTAGATGTTTCTGCAATGTTATGTTTCTGTTAAAATTATTAGAAATTGTATAGTTAAATACATAATATGCTAAATATGTTAAGTAAAAGCGCAAAGATATTACTATGGCAATAGCAGTGGTTGCAGCAATCCGCCATAAAACCCTCAAAACTAGCTTATTTTCTTAGGATACCATGAAGCACAAGGCAATATTTCTTTAATTTGTAAAGAGAAAAGCTGCATTGCCTAATAAGGATCTTAGATTCTTCTAGGCTGTAAAAAAATATCTTGTAGAGGAATATACATAGAATGTACAATCTAACTATATTTTAGAGGGGGAATTTTATGTATAAAAAATTTTTAATTCCTATTGACGGTTCAGACCGATCTCAAATGGCTGTTGAGGATGGAATCAAGATGGCCGGCAAAGTAGGGGGTCAGGTTACTATATATCATGTAGTCCCTGACTATAACGTGTTTGTTAATTATGATCATACCGGAATTGCCTATAAATCCTTTATTAATGAGTTAGAAAGACAGGGGAGAGAAATCCTTGAAAACACCCAAAACAGGTATTCCGAATATGGGGTTATGACAGAAACCAAGCTGGCAAAGGGCAATCCGGTTCAGGAAATTTGCAATGAAGCAAAGGAGGGCTGCTATGATATAATCGTCATGGGCAGCCGGGGTCTTGGTGATGTATTCGGCTTCTTTCTTGGCAGTGTAAGTGGCAAGGTAGTAAGACATGCAGATTGTTCGGTGCTTATTATCAAATAATTTACAAGATGGAGGCAGGCATGAAGGAGCTCTCAAGAATTACAGAAAACTTTACCGAATCGGTAATCAGGGAAATGACCAGAATATGCAATGCAGCTAAGGGCTATAATTTATCCCAGGGTTTGCCGGATTTTGAAACACCAAGGGAATTGAAAGAGGCAGCCATTCTGGCAATAAATCAGGAGAGAAATCAATATCCGGTTACCTTCGGAGAGCCTGAGCTAAGGGAGGCTATCAGCAAAAAGGTTTTGCGCTACAACAATATCAAGTGCAATCCGGAAACCGATATAACGGTTACCTGTGGAGCTACGGAAGCAATGATTGCAACCCTTAAGGCAATTATCAACCCGGGGGATGAGATAGTTCTTTTTGAACCTTTTTATGAAAACTACGGCCCTGACGCAACTTTGTCCGGTGCTACTACCCGCTTTGTAACCCTTAACGCACCCGACTGGTCATATAACTACCGGGATCTGGCCGGTGCTTTCAATGAAAATACCAAGGCAATAATAATAAATACACCCAACAATCCAACAGGAAAGGTTTTTAGCCTAAAGGAGCTGGAAGAAATATCCCAGCTCTGCAAGAAGTGGGATTGCTACGCGATTACAGATGAGATATATGAGCACATTCTTTACAATGACGCGAAGCACATTTCTATTGCCTCCCTCCCGGGCATGGAGGACAGAACCATAACCATCAACTCCATTTCCAAAACCTATTCGGTTACAGGCTGGAGGGTTGGCTGGGCAATTGCCAATGAAAGAATTACCAGAAGGATTCGTAAGGTTCATGATTTTCTTACCGTAGGTGCTCCTACTCCCTTCCAGCACGCTGCGGTTGTCGCCTTAAATATGCCGGACCGTTACTATCAGGAGCTAAGGGATCACTACGCCCAGGCAGGTGATTTTCTTTACAAGCTGTTGACCAGGGTAGGCTTTGAACCCAGCAAGCCTGAAGGTGCCTATTATATTATCGCCAATATTGATCGAGTTAATGAAATTATCAAGGCAGAGGATGATTTTTCTTTTAGTCGAAAGCTTATTGAGGTAGCCAAGGTGGCAACTGTTCCCGGTTCATCCTTCTATTCCGTGCCGGAAAATGGAAAGCATCTGGTGCGCTTCTGCTTCTGCAAAAAATGGGATACCCTTTATGCTGTAGAAAAGGAACTGCTCAGCAAGCTTACTTGAGCATCGGACTTATTTTGATAAAGGACCAAAAAATATTTGGAGGCATTTTATGAAAGAAAGAAATATGATTTCATGGTAAAACGACTGCTGATTTGCTTTTCGTTGATAATCCTGGGAGTGGCGGTGGGCTCTGTTATTTTAGAGCAGCTTTACCCCGGAAGGTTCGCTTGGCAGGGAATAATGGGCAACAGCAAGAATTTTGCTTATTGGTTAAAATCCTTTGGGCCCTGGGCAATTATTATCAGTATTTTTGTAATGGTGATTCAAACCATAGCCACTCCCTTGCCCCTATTTTTGGTGGCAGGCGCAAATGGCTTTATTTTCGGAGCAGCCTGGGGAATAATTATTACCATGGTAGGTGCTTTGCTTGGCTCAACCCTAGCCTTCTACCTAGCAAGATTTATTGCCAGGGATTATTTTGCTAAGCACCTGGTAAAATATATGCCCCAGGTTGAGGAAATGAGCCATGAGAGTGGAGTAAAGGTAATCTTTCTGGCCCGGTTAATCCCTATTTTACCCTCCAGCATCATCAGCTATGCTGCCGGCCTGAGCAAGGTCAGCTTTACAGGGTTTTTTATGGCCAGTGTTTTCGGAAAATTTCCTGAGATAGTAATCTACACCTTTTTAGGTCATGGTCTGGAAAAAGCGGATGGTCTTATAACTAAGATAACAATTTTATTGCTGGTTGTCAGTGTGCTTTATTTTTCCCTGGAATCAAAAAGCATAAGCACGTTATTTGTAGACAAAAGCAAGAAAAAGCTCAAAGATAGGTGTTAAAGCAGTAGCTACTCCGACAAATCCTGAGAACCGGCAAAGCCAACTCCAAGAATAATACCTTCGTCATTTTCTGTTATCGAATAGCCTAAGGCCTCCAGAATGCCGGTGGACAAATAGCCCACCCCATTTTCAATAATGGTCCCGGAGGACCTTTTTACCATACCCTCATTGATAAATACATTGCCCAGAATATCTATTTCCAGACTGTCCTGGTCCTTATGGGCATAAATTTTCTTGGAGGCATCATCCCATTTCACAGTATAGCCCAATAGCTCCAAAGTGAAGCGCAGAGGCAGATACCACCTGTTATTCCTGAGTAGAGGGTTTCTGCCCGATAGGATAATTTCATCGTTTATTATTACTTGGTCGTTGGTTTTGCTGTAAGTAACAGGTTTTTTCTGAGGCTCCAAAAGGTTAAGGGCAAAAAATGTCTGCAAAGCTTCAGTTTCTACAGTATAGTCGGGAGCCAGCCCCTTGCCGTCAACATGAATACCCAGAGGGGTTATATATTCCGAGGTAGTCATCTTTAAAGCACCCCCTCTTTCCAAGATAATAATGCTTTGAGCAGTGCCCTTGCCAAAGGTGTTTTCCCCCACCAGCAGGGCTTTGCCATTATCTCTAAGGGCGCCGGACATAAGCTCGGAGGCACTGGCACTGTCACTGTTTACCAGAATAACCAAAGGTATTTCAACGGGATTTCTTTCTTGGGATAAATATTCCTTAATTGAGCCGTCAAAATTGTCGGTTGAAACAATCAGGCTGTTTTCTTTAAGGAATATTTCCGAAAGGCGGATAGCGGCATTTATATAGCCACCGGGATTATCTCTCAAATCGATAATTAATCCGGTTATATTTTGTGACAGCAAATCCTTCAATCGGCTTTCAAAGTGCTCGGGAGTGCGATCTCCAAAGCTTTTTATCCCCATATATCCGGTTTTTTCTCCAAGGACCTTGGAGATCACAGTAGGGATATCCAGTAGCTCTCTTTTTAGGGCAAGGGTAATTTCCTGCCCGGTATTTCTTATTATTGTAAGGCTCAAATCACTACCCGGGGTTCCGGTTATTTTTGCCACCACATCGTAAAGAGGAAGACCTTTTATATCTAGGCCATTGACTCGGATTATTTGGTCTCCTCTTTGAAGTCCTGCTCTGCTGGCGGGAGAATCAGGGAAAACCTCTTCTATTCTGGGATAATCCTTTTGTCCCTCCAGGTAGACTCCGATTCCGGTATAGTCTCCATCCAGATTTCGGGTCAGCTGGTCCAGTTCATTTTTGCTCAGATAAACAGTATAGGGATCCTCCAAAGTGTCGATCATTCCCTGGATAGCGCCCTTCAGCAACTGTTTGCCCTCCGGCTGGCTTAGATGGGCTTCCTTGAGATATTCGAAGACCTCGATTATAGCTCCCTCGTCCTCAATTTGCTCGGGATAGGTTTCTCCATAAGCCCTGGTTGGAGAAAAGGATAGGACTAGACAGACAATAAATACAAAAAATAATTGACCGGCATTTTTTGAAGATATTTTGTACATAAAACACACTCCTTGAAAAATAGGATTCTTCCTTAATAGATTAATTCCTGCCCCCAAAAAACTACCGGGATAACTATTGCATTCTGGCAGGTATTTTGACCCTCCTCGGTGAAAAGAGTTTCGATATGTAACAAAATGTAATAATAATTGAAAATTGAAGGGCAGGTAGCTTTATGTCACAGCAGTCACTGCTGGTTATCGACGGAAATAGCTTGATTCATCGGGCATTCCACGCAATAGCCCATCTTTCCACCAGTCGGGGGGAAAGCACAAATGCTGTCTATGGCTTTGTCAATATGCTCCTAAAGATTTTAGAGGACAGAAAACCGGCCATGGTTGCCGTTTGCTTTGATAAAGGGAAGCTCAATTTTCGCCATCGGGAGCTGGAATCCTACAAGGGAACCAGAAAGGCAACACCGGAGGAACTTAGACCCCAGTTCCCACTGGTCAAAGAGTTTTTGGCCGCTATGGAAATCCCTGTTTTTGAATTGGATGATTACGAAGCCGATGACCTTATTGGCACTCTGGTTACTCTTGCCGAAAAGGAAAAGATTAAAAGTCTGATCCTTACCGGAGATCAGGATGTGCTTCAGCTGGTTTCGCCATTAACTAAGGTACTCCTTACCAAAAGAGGAATTACCCAGCTGGATGAGTATGATCAGGAGAAAATAAAAGAACGGTATGGCTTGACTCCGGAGCAACTGGTAGATTTAAAGGGTCTCACCGGTGATGTGTCCGACAATATTCCAGGGGTTCCGGGAATTGGGGAAAAAACAGGGGTCAAGCTGATCGGTGAGTTTGAAAGTCTGGAAAATCTTTTGCAAAACTTCGAAAGCACAGGCACGCGGATTGCTGAAAAGCTAAAGGAGTACTCTGATCAGGCTCTGCTTTCCAAAAGACTGGCCCTTATTGACAGGCAGGCACCCATTGAGGTTGATTTTTCCTGCTGTTTATGGCAGGGTCCCGACTATGACAGGCTTCTACCCTTGTTTAGCAGGCTGGAGTTCAACAGTCTAATCAAAGCCATAACCGGCAAGCTACAGAAGAAACAGTCCTCGGTAATTTCCTCTGATGTTGATGCCCAGCCTGATCCGGCGGTAAGCAGTTATAGTTCCTACCAGGTAGAATATACTATTCTCACCCAGGCACCGGAGCTTTATTCCTTGATAGAAAGGCTTAAGGGCAGCAGGATTGGCTTGGTTTTTGCCGGTGATCGAATCAAGGGTTTGGAGGCAGCTGCCATAAGTCTTTCTGATCGGGAAAACTACTTTATTTCCCTTGAATCCCAGGAATTGCTTGCTGCTGTAAAAAACTTGGCAGAGGCACCGGAAATTGAAAAGGTATGCTTTGATGCCAAGGCAGAAATCTGGAAACTGGCAAGGCATCAGATTTGTTTGGCAGGATTATTTCTTGATATTATGGTGGCCTCCTATCTGATAAATCCCGGCAATCCCAACAGACGCCTTAGTGATTTGACCCTGGAGCATTTAGGGTCAGTTCTCCCTTCAGGAGACCTCCGGGATATTTGTGCCTGGGCAGATGCAACCAGAAAACTAGCTCCCCTATTGGAGGAAAAAATAAAACAGGCTGAAATGGAAGGGCTTTATTATCAAGTGGAAAATCCTCTGATTGGCGTCCTTGCCGATATGGAGATGGCCGGGGTAAAGGTGGATGGGGCAATTCTGGCAGAAATGTCCCTGGAGCTGGGTCAGCGGCTGGAGGTATTGGCTCGGGATATTTACAAGCTGGCAGGAGAGGAGTTTAATATTAATTCTCCCAAGCAGTTAGGCAATATTCTTTTTGAGCGTCTGAATCTGCCCATAGTAAAGAAAACTAAAACCGGTTATTCCACTGATGCCCAAGTGCTGGAAGAGCTGGCAGACTGCCATGAGATTATCGGGCATATTATTAACTATCGTCAGCTTATGAAGCTTAAAAGTACCTATGTTGACGGATTCACTCCTCTTATCGACCCGGCCACCGGATTGGTTCATACTACCTTTCAACAGAGCATAACCGCCACCGGAAGGCTGTCCAGCACCGAACCTAATCTGCAGAATATTCCCATCAGGCTTGAGGAGGGGAGACGGATTAGAAAGGTATTTACCCCCAGACAGAAGGACAATATGATTCTGGCGGCAGATTATTCCCAGATTGAGCTGCGGATTATGGCCCATCTATCCCAGGACCCGCTCTTTCAGGAGGCCTTCCGGCAGGAGCAGGATATTCATACCAGAACCGCCTCTGAGGTTTTCGGAGTTCCCCTGGAAGAGGTCACCTCCGATCTGAGAGACCGGGCAAAGGCGGTCAATTTTGGTATTATTTATGGTATCAGTGATTTCGGCCTTTCCCGGGATATTAAGGTACCCCGGAAGGAGGCAGGCAAATATATTGACAATTATTTTCTAAGATATAAGGGGGCAAAGGACTTTATTGACAGAACTATTGCCCAGGCAAAGGACAAGGGCTATGTAACTACTATTCTCGGGCGAAGGCGCTATCTCCCCGATTTGTTCAGCTCAAATAAGATGATCCGAAGCTTTGGGGAAAGAACGGCAACCAATACTCCCATTCAGGGCAGTGCTGCAGATATTATAAAACTAGCTATGGTTAATATTGCTCGGGAGCTGTCTGACCGAGGGCTGAAAACGATTATGGTCTTGCAGGTTCACGATGAATTGATTTTTGATGTGCCTCAGTCAGAGCTGGAGGAGGTCAAGGCTCTGGTTAGGGAAAAAATGGAGAATGCAGTAACCTTAAGTGTGCCTTTAACGGTAGATCTGAAGGTTGGTAAAAACTGGTATGAGGTAAAAAAGATCTGAAGAATGGAGAAAGCCATGCCTGAATTACCAGAGGTGGAAACCATAGTCCGAAGTCTTGACCAACAGATTTCCGGGCTCAGAATCACAGAGGTAAAGGTAATTACTCCGGTAATTATTTTTACCCCAGAGGTCGAAATTTTCAAAGAAAGACTCCGGGGCAGAGAAATAACCGGAGTCAGCAGGAGAGGTAAATTTATTCTGATTGCT
>JAAXTT010000057.1 GCA_013336365.1 Peptococcaceae bacterium | reverse complement strand
AATATCAAGAGATCTGGCGTTGGTGGTAAATAATGAGGTTGTAGTTCAGGATATAATTAAGTCGATAAGAAAAAACAGCGGACAGTTTTTAAGGGAAATAAAAATCTTTGATGTTTATCGTGGCAAACAGGTTAAGGAAGGCTGTCAAAGCATTGCCTTTTCTTTAAGCTTTGGAGCAGACGACCGGACTCTTACCGACCAGGAAGTTAACTCCATATTAGCAGAGGTTTCATCAAAATTGAGCCTAGAATTTGGTGTTGAATTAAGGGCATAGATATTCGGGAGATGGATGCAAAAAGCCCTCTTCTATAGAAGAGGGCTTTTTAAGTAAAAATTGATTGGAGAAGGTATATTTTAGAAAAAGTCTGGTGGGGTTATTATTGCGCAATGTTGAGATAGCCTGGATTTTCAGTGAATTGTCCGATTTGATGGAAATAACGGGCTTGGATAAAAATAAAATCAAAGCTTATAGGCAGGCAGCAAAGAGTATTTCAGCTATGGGGGAGTCTGTTGAGAATACTTATTACCAAAATAATTTGTCTGGCCTGCCCGGAATAAGTCCAAAGATTTCCGCTATGGTGGGACAGCTTATTGAAAAAGGAGAAATAGAAGAGCTTGAACTGCTTCGGTCTCAGATACCCAGAGGCTTATTGAAAGTGGTTAATCTCCCGGGAATTGGTCCCAAAAGGGCGGCCCTTTTTTATTATAATCTTGGCATTGAAGATATCGAGGATCTGGAGAGATTCGCTCGAAAGGGAGAGCTGAGAAACCTTAAGGGCATAGGTGTTAAGACTGAGATGGAAATAATTAATAATATAGAGATGATGTTAAAACACACAGAAAAATACAAGCTTTCCCTAGCTAAGGAATTGGCTGCAGAGCTTATGGATTATCTTGAAGGCATGTCCGGGGTAGAAAAGGTTTCAGTAGTGGGTAGTGTTCGTCGATGGAAGGATATGGTAGGTGATTTGGATTTGCTTGTATCCTCTCCCTGCCCGGAGAGGATTTTAGATGATTTTATTTATCATCCTCTTCTAAATAAGGTTTTGGCAAGAGACAATAATTTTATAAGCTGCAGTACTCATTGGGGAATCAAGGTGGAGCTAGCAGTGGTAAGTGCAGAGGAATACCCATTCAGCCTTTTTTGGAAAACAGGCAGCAGAGCCCATATTAATGAGTTGGCTAAGTATACAGGAAAATGGGAGATTACCTCCCAAGGTCTTAAGAACGAAGCAGGAGAAATGTATACCGGGACATTATTAAATTCTGAAGATGCGATATATTCTTTTTTTGATTTGGCTTATATCTCTCCCGAATTGAGAGAGGGCTCCGGTGAAGTATGGTTGGCGAAATCAGGACATCTTTCTTCAATTATAAAAATAGAGGATATTTGTGGAGATTTACATGTTCATTCCAACTGGAGTGATGGGGCTGCATCTATTGATGAGTTGGTTGCCAGAGCTAAAGATAAGGGCTATCAATATATTTCAATAACTGATCATTCTCAGTCTCTCAAGGTTGCCGGAGGTTTAAATCCTGAAAGATTAAAGGCGCAGTACCGGTATATTGACGAGCTAAACAGCAATAGTAATAATTTCAAAATATTAAAAGGTGTTGAAGTTGATATTTTGCTTAAGGATGGCCTTGATTTTGATGATGAAATACTAGAGAAAGCTGATGTGGTAATTGCATCAGTCCACAGTGGATTTAATCAAGATGGAGACACCATCACCTCCAGGATAATCCAGGCAATTGAAAATAAACAGGTAGATATTATCGGACACCTCACAGGAAGGCTTCTGGGCTCAAGGAGAGGCTACAGTCTTGAAGTGGAAAAAGTAATGGATGCAGCTGCTCGAGAAGGAAAAATTTTGGAAATAAATTCTTCTCCGGACAGGCTGGACCTAGATGATAGAAATGCCAGGATGGCAGTAGATTTCGGAGTTAAAATAGCAGTTAATACAGATTCCCACAGTATAAAGCATTTGGATGAAATGGAGTATGGTATAGCGGTTGCCAGGAGGGCAAGGCTAAGACCTGAAGATGTGATTAATACCTTAAATCTGGAACCGCTTTTGAATGTTTTTAATAATAATAAAAGGGGAGATAAAAATGAAGATAAACGACATTTATCAGATGGCTGTAAAAATGGGAATGAAGGCCGATCCAAGAGGTGAGAAAAAGGTTATCCAATATCTGGAAAAAGAGAAAAAACGATATGAGGATATGAGAGAAGAGGAAAAAAATGAATTTGATCTTGATTCCCTTGATAATCCATATGGGGATACCAGAATTTTATTTGGGGATCCTGAAAAAGACGTAAAAAGAGTATTGGTTGGTATTGATATTGAGGTGGGAGAGGTCTTGCTTGCTGACCGCTTAACAGAGAAGGGCAGCTCAATAGATCTGATTATTACCCATCACCCTGAGGGAAAGGCGTTGGTATCACTTTACAAGGTGATGAGCATTCAGGAGGATATTCTGGCACTGGCAGGAGTCCCGATTAATGTTGCAGAAGGGATACTGTCTGCCAGAATAGGAGAGGTAAAGAGAAATATTCTTCCACTAAATCATAACCGGGCTGTGGACGCGGCAAGGATATTAGGATTTCCGATAATGAGTATGCACACTCCGGCAGACAATCAGGTGGTAAAGCTTTTGCAGAAGAAAATTGATCAAAACAACCCGGAAACTGTGGGTGATGTTTTGAATCTTTTGAAAAAAGAATATGAATATTCCGAAGCAGTAAAAATTGGCGCAGGCCCAACAATATTAATTGGCTCTAAGGAACGCCGTGCAGGCAAGGTGTTGATTGATATGACTGGAGGCACAAGTGGCTCTGAGGATGCTTATATTAAGCTTTCGCAAGCAGGAATAGGTACTCTTGTTGTTATGCATATGGGTGACAAGCATCGCAAGGAAGCTGAAAAAAGTCATATAAATGTTATTATTGCCGGACATATGGCAAGCGACTCAATTGGAATGAATATAATATTGGATGCCTTGGAAAAAAAGGGTGTTGAAATAATTCCCTGCTCAGGATTAATTCGCTATAAGCGTTAGTAATTTTATCATTTGAGTAAGGGATTAATGTTTGGGGAGCGAGTATGAATAAACCTGAGTTGCTAGCCCCGGCAGGAAGCTGGGAGGCATTGGTCGGTGCAGTAGAAAATGGCGCAGATGCAGTATATCTTGGTGGGCAAATGTTTAGTGCCAGACAGTCTGCCAATAATTTTGATGATGTGGAAATTGCTCGTGGGGTAAGATATGCCCATATGCTTGGGGTTAAAATATATGTTGCAGTCAATATTTTAATAGCTGATGAAGAAATTAAAGAGGCTGTAAATTTTCTGGCTCGCTTGCAGTCGATAGGTGTAGATGCAGTAATAATCCAGGATATAGGCTTGGCTTGCTTAGTCGGGGAAATAATTCCCAATCTGCCTATTCATGCTAGCACCCAACTAACCGGTCATAATATACCCGGAGTAGAAAAGCTCATGGAATTAGGCTTTTCAAGAATAGTCCTGGCACGGGAAATGACGCTATCGGAGATAAAGGAGATAAAGGATAATACTTCAGCAGATATTGAGATATTTGTACATGGTGCCTTGTGCATTTCTTATTCAGGACAGTGTCTTATTTCCAGCATGATTGGTGGAAGAAGTGGCAATCGAGGCAGATGTGCTCAGCCCTGTCGTCTGCAATATGAGCTGATTGACAAAGAGGGAAAGACAGTATCAGACAAAAATATCACCGGTGAATATCTTTTGAGTCCGAGAGATCTAAACGTAAGTAACTGCCTGCCGGAGCTTATAGCTATCGGAACTAATTCCTTTAAAATCGAAGGAAGAATGAAACGACCTGAGTATGTAGCTACTGTGACGAATATATATCGCAAACTGATAGATCGCTATTATTCTGAGGATAAATATTCGGTATTCAGAGAGGAAACTGAAAAACTGGCTCAGATTTTTAACCGGGATTTTACACCCGGGTATCTCCTTGGTAAGCAGGGCAGGGAGATGATGAGCTATAAGAGACCTAATAACAGAGGAGTAATGCTGGGTAGAATTAAGGGCTTTGACAGAGAGACAGGGCTGATTGAGGTAGCTTTGGAAAAACCCTTGAATATCGGAGATGGTATAGAGGTATGGGTTACAGATGGTGGCAGGGTTGGCCTAACTGTCAAGGATTTCTTTGTTAACAGGAAAAAGGTTGAGGGTGCTGACAGTGGTCAGGTGGTTTGTCTTAATATACCCGGGAAGACAAGAGCCGGGGATAGGGTTTTCAAAACCTTTGATGCTAAGTTGATGAAATGGGCCCGAGATAGTATCGATGTTGCTAGAGGCAAGGGAAGAAAAATTCCGATTCTTTTCAAGATAGAGGCAGGTTTGGATATTCCCTTTGCAATAAGTGCAGCCTCTCCTGACGGGCAAGTAGCTCAAGTATTCAGTCAGGTTCTTGGTCAGCCGGCAAACAATCGGCCATTGGATAAGAATTATTTGGAGGAGCAGCTGTCAAGATTGGGCAACACCCCTTTTGTTATGGCCGGACTGACCTGTGATATAAAGGATAATAAGGTAATTTATCCTGTCAGTGCAATAAATCAGACCCGTAGAATGGTTTTGGAAGCGCTGGAATCAAAAATATTAAATTCCAGGCGGTATGAACCATTGGAGATTAATACTATTGAGGCTAAGTTCACAGAAGCTGAAATAAAATCCGATCCCAGTCTTTTGAAGAACAAAAAGAAAATGAACCTTTCAGTCATTGTCGGAGACCTAATGTCCCTTAAGGCGGCAGTCAATCAGGGCGCAGACATTGTTTATTTTGGTTCCGAACAGCTTAGATCAAAGCCTCCTGTTGGCAGGAATGAATTATTGCAGGCTATGGATATTTGTAGGGATAGTGGGACAAAGCTATTTTTGCACACACCAAGAATTACTAAGGATTTTGAAATAAAGAAAATTATTGAGGATTTTGCTGGAATCAATTCTGATGGGGTCTTAGTCGGAAATTTAGGTCTACTTAAGGTAATGCAAGCCACCAGACCAGAGCTGGCTATAGTTGCCGATTTTGCACTCAATGCTTTTAACCGCTTTACTTGCAAGTATCTTATTGAATCTGGGGCCAGCAGGATAACCTTGTCACCTGAGCTTACAATCAGCCAAGTTGAAAACCTGGCAGACCTATATCCAGTGGAGATAATAGTTCAGGGTGCTCTTGAATTAATGATTTCTGAACAATGCCTGATTGGTGCAGTCCTGGGAACTGATTCTCCTAATTGCAATACTAAAAGCTGTCATCAAGGAGGATATCGTCTCAGAGACAGAACAGGTGCTTTATTTCCGGTAGACGCCGATAGGTCTTGTCGTATGCATCTCTTTAATTCCCGGGATCTTTGTTTACTGGATGATTTGCCTGAATTGCACAGACATGGTGTTGCTTCAGTGAGAATAGAGGCTCAAAAGGAAAGTGCAGGCTATGTTAAAGAAACAGTAGGGGTCTATCGGAGAGCTATTGATCTTATAACGAATAACAGCATGGATGCTCAATTTTTTGAAGAGGCTCGCAGAAAAATGTATTCTTTGAGTCCGGCCGGTTTGACAAAGGGGCATTTTTACCGGGGAGTGTAGTATTAATGAATCAAAAAACCTTAAAAAGACTGGAATACAGCAAGATAATAGAGCAATTGGCAAAGGAGACCATTTCTCCTTTAGGCAGGGAGCTTGCTTTGAATCTTGAGCCGGTTGACAATATGCATTTGATTAAAAAGTGGCTTTCAGAAACAACCGAGGGAAGAGAGCTGTTGAGGCTTGATCCTGTTGCAGAAATTGGTGGTTGGTATGATATCAGAGAACAGGTGGAAAATTGTCGCCGAGGTATTCTGCTGGAACCTGAAGAGTTGATTTCTGTGGGTAGAACAGTGTCCTCCATAAAAAAAATCAAAAAGTTTTTTTTGGAAAAACAGGAGACATATCCGTTATTAGCTGAAATATCAGGGTTCCTTGGATATTTTGCTGATTTAGACCAAAGGATAAACAGTGCTATTTTGCCTGGAGGGGAAGTAGCAGACAATGCGTCTCCGGCTCTTGCTCAAATCAGAAGACAGCTGATTAATGCCCAAGGTCAGGTAAAATCCAGACTGGAAAATTATATTAGGTCTGCAGCCTACCAAAAATATCTTCAGGATCCGATTGTTACAATCAGAGAGAATAGATATGTAATACCGGTGAAGCAGGAATATCGTTCTCAGATTTCCGGAATCGTCCATGATCAGTCAGCCAGCGGTGCCACTCTTTTCATTGAGCCAATGGCTGTCGTTGAAGCAAATAATGAGGCAAGGCGTCTGCAAGTTTCTGAAAAACAGGAAATATTTAGAATACTATCAGAATTATCTTCTCTAGTCGCAGGAGTGGCAGATGACCTGATGGTTTCTCTTGAGTCTTTGGCTCAATTGGAGTTTATAATAGCCAAAGCCAGATATAGTATAAAGCTTGATGCTTGGGAGCCGAAAATCACCTCCGGTTTCCAGCTGAATATTGTCAATGGTCGGCACCCGTTGCTTACCGGTAAGGTGGTTCCTATTTCTGTAAATATAGGCGATCATTTTGATACTTTGGTTATTACCGGACCTAATACAGGTGGTAAAACAGTAGCCTTGAAAACTATAGGTTTATTAGTTTTGATGGCACAATCAGGATTGCATATACCCTGTGATGAAGGCTCTGTCTTAGGGGTTTTCAGCAATCTTTACGCAGATATAGGTGATGAACAGAGTATTGAGCAATCCTTAAGCACCTTTTCATCTCATATGACCAACATAGTAGATATAATTGGCAAGGCGGGGCAATCCGACTTGGTTCTTCTGGATGAATTAGGGTCGGGGACAGACCCCACTGAGGGCTCTGCTCTGGCAAAGGCAATACTAGAGAAGCTTCACAGCTCAGGGGCGAAAACAATAGCCACAACCCACTATGGAGAGTTGAAAAGCTTTGCTTATGCCAATAATCGGATAGAAAATGCCAGTGTGGAGTTTGATAATATTTCTCTTAGGCCCACCTATAAATTGCTTATTGGTCAGCCTGGCCGCAGCAATGCTTTTGAAATTGCCACTAGACTGGGAATGGCCCAGGATTTGGTTGACCGGTCGCGACAATTTATGACAGAGGATCAGATAAAGGCAGCGAACTTGATGGATCAACTGGAGAAATCCTGTCAGCAGGCTCAACAGGACCAGGAGGAAGCTGCACGGGTTTTAGCAGAAGCCCGGGAGCTTAAAAGAAATCAGGAAGAACGTGAAAGATCTATTTTGGAGAAAAATGACGCATCCTTGGCTAAGGCCAAGGAAGAGGCGTTAAATACAGTTAGGGAAGCTCGTCGACAGGCTGAGGAAATGATTAAAAAGCTTAGGGAGAGTTTGTCCAGTCAGGCTGCCCGGGAAAGAGAGATGGGAATTCAGGAAGTAAGGGAACAATTGACCGGCATGGAAGCAAAAAATAAGCAGAAGCTTCGCCGGAGGGATGTTCCCCAAAACAGTCCAAAGGAAATTTATCCCGGGCAAGAGGTTTTTATTCCTCGTTTCAATCAAAAAGGCTTTGTATTGACAAGGGCGGAAAATGATCAGGTTCAAATTCAGATAGGGGTTATGAAGATTATGGTTTCAATCTCTGATATCAGGGAGTTGGAATCAGTTGCAAAATCTGGGGGAGAGCTACAGATTGCGAAAATAATGGCTACTAAGGCCAGAGATATATCTACAAATCTTGATTTAAGAGGGCTTAACTCTGAAGAGGCGTTAAGTGAAATGGATAAATACCTTGATGATGCACGTCTGGCTGGTCTGCCAAGGGTGAATATTATTCACGGCAAAGGGACCGGGGCTTTGAGAGTGGCTGTTCAGGAGCATTTGCAGAGCTGCAAGGTTAAATCATATCGTTTGGGAGAAGGCGGAGAAGGTGGAGAAGGCTGCACAGTCGTATATCTGTAATCTAATTACAGGTATACGACTGTTGTAAATACAATATCTATTTCTGATTAAACTAAAATCACCAAGTGATAGTTTTTCTTTCCCTTACGTAACAAAATATATTTATTAAAGAGCGTATCCATGCTGTTAATCTGCAAAGATATGTCGGTATGCCGCTGGTCATTAATATATATGGCGCCGCTTTCAATATCTGTTCTGCCACGAGATTTGGATTGACACAGCTTTGTTTCAATAACAAGGTCCAGCAGGGTAAAACTGTCTGCCTGATTT
>JAAXTT010000056.1 GCA_013336365.1 Peptococcaceae bacterium | reverse complement strand
GGTTAAAACGGAAATAATTTCTGACCTGGCCTCCTGAAAAGATTTCTGAGACTCCGGAGTAATCTTCTCCAACTTAATTATATGATAGCCATATTCTGTTTCAACCGGCTCGCTGACCACCTGTCCCAGGCTGAGGGTCTTTACTGACGCTTCAAAATCCTCTACAGCTTCCCCTGGACTGAAAGCGTAGACACCACCCTTGGAGGCAGTCCCTGGATCCTCAGATTTTGCCTTTGCCAACTCAGCAAAATCCGCACCTTTTTTAATTTGCTCCAGAATTGCCAAAGCCTCTGTCTTTGCCTCAAGCTTAACCTTGGCAGGGTCTCCCTCCTTGCCCTCAGTCATTATCAGAATATGTCTAACCTCATACCTAATGGGAACCTTGAAATTGCTCTTGTTTTTTTCATAATATTCCTGAACAGCCTGTTCAGTCGGAGGCTTTACATCCGCCAGTACTTTTTCCTGGATTTTTGAGATAAGCATCTCCTTTTCAAGCATGCCCTTGAATTTTGGTTCAGTCCAGCCATTGGCAGCCAAGGTCTGCTTATACTTCTCCTCTGTCATGCTTTCCTTGTACTGGGCTATTTGCTTATCAATATCCACTGCAGATACTTTAACTCCCAGCTTTTCTCCTTCCTGGACCAATATTACCTGGGTTATCAACTGGTCCAGTGTTGTTGACTCAAGCTGGCTGATAAACTCCTTGTCACTGTTCTCATCAATATTCATACCCATGGATTTATAATATTTTTTCATATTTTCCATTTCTTCATTTAACTGCTCTCTGGTAATTTCTTCCCCGTTAACTGTTGCCACAATATCTTTTTTTCCACAACCCGAAGAAATGGCGATTGCAAGTATGAAAACTATCAATAATACTGCTTTTAAAGCTTTATGCAAAATTAACCCTCCCTATTTAACTGCCGGATAATATAACCTCTGCAGATTGACCTCCGCCCTACGATTATAAGCCTGTTTATCTAAAACCGCAACCTTTCAGGAAACTGTATAGACCTGATAAACTATTATAATGCAAGAAAATTACTGTTCTGCCAAATCCCGGATTAAATCCTCAAGCTCCTTCAAATAACTACCTACATTGCTACTATCTTGACTTTTCCAAAACTTAATTTCAAAAATATCCTCTTGTCTAACAAACTTAACCCTGTTTTTATACTTATCACCAATTCTAACCAGGGTTTCTCCTGTAAAATTATGAACCAATGAAAGCTGAAGTCTGAAAAATCCTGATTGCTCCGAAATATTTTTTATCCTAAGCAAACCAGCCATAGTCCTGATTTTTGCCACCTGAAAAAGTCTTTGAACAGGAGCGGGTGGATCTCCGAATCTGTCCTCCATTTCTTCAGCCAAATCCTCCAACAAGGAGGGGTCCTTTAGATTTGCAAGCTTTCTATACACTTCAACCTTCTGATTGCCATCAATTATATAATCTGCCGGAATATACGCATCAACCGGTAATTCCACCGTGGTTTCCTCCGGCATTTCACTTTGAAGCCCCTTAGCCTCCATTACTGCATCCTCCAGAAGCCTGCAATAAAGATCAAACCCCACAGCATTAATAAATCCATGCTGCTCCGGACCGAGAATATTTCCGGCCCCCCGTATTTCCAAATCTCGAAGTGCGATTTTATAGCCTGATCCGAAAGCCGTAAATTCTTTTATTGCCGAAAGTCGTTTTTCTGCCAGCTCACTGAGAATTCTCTCCCGGGGATAGGTAAAATATGCATAGGCAATCCGATCAGATCTGCCTACTCTTCCCCTCAACTGATAGAGCTGTGCCAGTCCCATATTATTGGATTCCTTCACAATCAAGGTGTTGACATTGGGAATATCAAGGCCATTTTCAATAATAGTTGTACAGATAAGCACATCTATTCGTCCCTCAATATACTCGACCATTACCTGCTCCAGCTGGTCCTCCCTCATCTGTCCATGAGCCATGGCAAGTCTGGCTTCAGGCACCAAAGACTGAACCCAGCCCACTATTCTTTCCAAATCCTGTACTCTGTTATGAACTAAAAAAACTTGGCCACCCCTTGATATTTCCCTATATATTGATTCTCTGATCAAGGTGGGCTCCTCTTCCAGCACATAGGTTTGTACCGGAAAACGATTAACCGGGGGTGTCTCCAAAAGGCTGGTATCCCTTACTCCAACTAATGACATATGCAATGTTCTTGGTATTGGAGTTGCTGTAAGGGTTAATACATCAACATTTTTTTTGAATAATTTTAGTTTTTCCTTGTGAGCAACACCAAATCTTTGCTCTTCATCAACTATTACCAACCCAAGGTCTTTGAAACTAACATCTCCCTGAACCAGCCGGTGTGTCCCTATAATAATATCCAGGTTACCTTTGCCCAGTTCCTTTATAATCGATTTTTGCTCCCCGGGGCTACGAAAACGGCTCAGCATCTCAATACGAATAGGATAGGCTGAAAACCTCTCAATAAAGGTATTATAGTGCTGTTGGGCCAATATTGTCGTGGGCACTAAGACTGCTACCTGCTTGCTGTCCATTACTGCCTTAAATGCTGCCCTCAAAGCAACCTCTGTCTTGCCATAGCCAACATCTCCACACAAAAGCCGGTCCATTGGACGGCTTTTTTCCATATCCACCTTGACTTCCTCTATAGCCTTAATTTGATCTATAGTTTCCTCATAGGGAAACAGCTCCTCAAACTCCTTCTGCCAAACATTGTCCTTGCTAAAAGAATAACCCTGAAGATTTTCTCTTGCAGCATAAAGGGTCAACAGCTCTGCTGCCATTTCCTTTACAGATTCCTTCACCCTGCTCTTTATCCTACCCCATTCTGCCCCTCCCATTTTGGATAGCTTGGGAGCCTCAGATTCTCCTCCAAGATATTTTTCAATTAGGCCAACCTGGTCAGTAGGCACAAAGAGCTTATCCTGTCCTGCATACTTAATCGTTAAATAGTCCTTACGAATTCCTCCAATATCCAATTCCTTGATTCCTAAATACCTGCCGACTCCATGGTTTAAATGAACAATATAATCTCCGGCCTTTAAGCTGGACATTATTTCCATTTTGGGCTTACTGGCAACACTTGAACGAATCTTTCTTTGTCGACCGTATATTTCACTACTGGCTATTACAACCAATTTTACTGTTGGAAGCTGAAAACCACTGGAAATATGGCCTGCAAAAATAAGGATGTTTCCTGGGATGCGAGAAGCCTCCAAGTCATCTGCAATGTATGCATCCAGGCCCCTGTCTCTCATCAGAGAGAGCAGCTCAACTGACTGCTCCCTTGTATCTGCTATTATAACAATCCCATAGCCGGTACTTTTCCAATGAAAAATCTCCTGAATAAAAAGGTCTGTTCTTCCCAAAAACGCCGGGATTCCCTTAGCCGGGAAGGCAATCACCCGGTCAGGAATTATATTTTTTACATAGCCCGGCAAAAGGGAAAAGAAGACAACGGTTTTTTTCTCTAAACAGGTTAGGACCCGATCCCAGTGCAAATAACCGGTATATTGTCCCGGCAATCCTTTTCCTGATGACAGCAAACTGGAAAAAGTCTCAGTCCGCTCCTGATGAATGAAATCCACCGACTCCTTCCATCTGCCCGGTTCATCCATTAAAATCAAGCTATCTTGAGCTAAATACTCCAAAAGAGTAGCAGAATCAGGGTGAAAATATGGTAAATAATGGTCTATTTCAGGGAAATACAACCCCTTTGAAATTTTTTCCTCAACCTCATAATATGTTTCCTCTAACTGCTTGGCAGCTTGCAAATCGCCTTTTTTATTAATTTTTTTTAACTGGCTGTCAAATTCCGCCCTGATTTTTTCAAGACCTGCAACTCTGTCCTCAGTCATTATTACCAGCTCATTTGCTGGAATAACTGTGAATTTTGTTAACTTATCAATAGAGCGCTGGCTATCAACATCGAAGGTGCGAATTGAATCAATTTCATCGTCAAAAAATTCTATTCTTAGGGGGGTTTCAAGCGTAAGGGGAAATATATCGACTATACCTCCTCTGATGCTAAACTGACCGTGACCCTCCACCATTTGACTCAGCTCATAACCCATTGTAAACAAAAATCCTCTCAGAAAATCCTGAGACATTTTCTTGCCAACCTCAAGAATTACTCTATGCCGGACAAAGGCTTCAACCGGCGCAAGCCTTCTGATAAATGCCTCCGGGGTTGCAATTACTATCAATGGTCCCTCATTATTGATTAAGGCATCCAAAACCTTGATCCGTTCAGCCCTTATTTCCCAGCCGGCAGCAAGAACTTGGTAGGGCAGCAATTGTAAGGCCGGAAAAAGACACACCCTTCTCTCCGGTAATATGCTTTGCAAATCATCTTTTATTTTAACCGCATCCTGGTCACCGGAAACTAAAATCAGGGCGGAGGATTGGCGATGCTCGATTAAAGCTGCAGCTACATAAGCTTTTTGAGCTCCTGCCAGGCCGAAGACCATCTGCTGACCGTCTTTGTTATCAATGCCCCGGCATATTTCCTTAAACTCCTCGATTTTTTCTAATAAAGCAAGTAAGCCTTTCATGATGCAACCCCTTAATTCCAAAAATACTCATAATTCTTCAGACAAAACAAATAATAGAGCTTTATAGAAACTAAAGCCCTTGAGTACAAAAACAACTGTTTATAAAATACCTGCCGGACAATATACAGCAAATCCTAATTATAACTGTTTTTGGCTGCTTCGGTACCCTTAGTAATAATCATCACCACAGCATCCAATGCCAATTCCAATCCTTCTTTAATAAACACATTTTCGTCTTCTGTGAATCTGCCTAGAACCCAGTCGGAAACCTGAAAATCCAAAACCTGCGGACGACCGACCCCAATCTTCAGTCTGACAAATTCATTAGTCCCCATTTGACTGATAATAGACTCTATACCCTTCTGACCACCATGACCACCACCGGATTTTATTCTGATTTTCCCCGGGGGGAGGTCAATATCATCATGAACAACTATCAATCCCTCTAAGGGTAGCTTGAACCAATTCATCAAGGCTGAAACAGAGTTGCCGCTTAAATTCATATAGGTCTGGGGCTTTGCTAATACAACCCCATTTCCAGCCAAAGTGGTTTTTCCTGTGAGAGACTTAAACAAAGGCTTTGTCACTGAAATTTTTAATTTTTCTGCCAGCTGATCAATAAAGACAAAGCCTATATTATGTCGTGTTTTTTCATAATCTATACCGGGATTTCCTAAACCCACAACAAGATACATAAAATATTCCTCCATCAAAACCATTGTAAACAAAAATTCTAAAGATGGCAAAAAAATGCTGTTAGCATGGATATTGACTAACAGCACCTATAATTTCAAAAATAACCCTATCTATCAAAAAGCTTGCTGACACTCATATCCTCATGAATTCGGATAATTGCTTCTCCTAAAAGTGGTGCTACCGATAATACTTTTATCTTAGAAATCATTTTTTCCTGAGGAACTGATATGGTGTTTGTTACAATAATTTCCTTAATCGGAGACTCCTCTAATCTGGAAAGTGCCGGACCGCTAAGGACCGGATGGGTACAACAAATATAAATATCGTTGGCACCCCTGTCTTTAAGGGATTTTGCTCCTTGGACAATTGTCCCGGCAGTATCAATAATATCATCAATCATAATAATATTACGACCCTCAACATCGCCAATTACATTCATTACCTCAGCCACATTTGGTTCCGGACGACGTTTATCAATTATAGCAATTGGTGCACCAATTCTTTCTGCCAAATCTCTGGCTCTAGTCACACCACCCAAATCAGGGGAAACCACCAAAGCGTTTTCTATTTTATTATTTAGAAAATATTGAGCTAGAATAGGCACCCCGGGCAAATGATCTACCGGTATATCAAAAAAGCCTTGAATTTGTCCCGCATGAAGATCCATGGTTATTACTCTTCTGGTCCCACTGGCAAAAAGCAAGTTGGCCACCAGCTTGGCTGTAATAGGGTCTCTAGCTCTGGTTTTGCGATCCTGACGGGCATAGCCGTAATAGGGAAGAACTGCAGTAATCCTTCTGGCTGAAGCTCTGCGCACAGCATCTATCATAATCAGCAGTTCCATTATATTTTCGTTAACCGGAGAGGAGGTGGGTTGAATAATAAAAACATCTGCTCCTCGCACACTTTCGTTTATCTTGACATGTATTTCGCCATCACTGAAATGATCAACCCGAGAATCACCTAATGGTACACCTAAATACTTTGCAATTTCTTCTGCTAACTGGGGATTAGCATTCCCAGTAAAAATCTTCAATATTTTGCGGGAACTCATTAAAGAAATACCTCCATTTTCCAGTGGTGAGAACATATTTTATCCTTTATTTCTGAAATATTTTATATAATAACTATTTTTTCTTGCGAACAACAGACCAGTTGGGAATAATTTTCTGCTTTTCTCGGGATACACCTAAAGCACCTTGTGGCACATCACTGGTAATGGTGGAGCCGGCACCGACTACCGCTCCCGATCCGACCCTTACCGGTGCAACTAAATTTGTATTGCTGCCTATGAATGCATTATCCTCGATTACTGTTACCCATTTATTTTCTCCATCATAGTTGCAGGTAATCGTCCCTGCACCAATATTTACTTTTTCACCCAAGACTGCATCGCCTACATAGCTTAAGTGCGGGATTTTTGAGCCCTTGCCAATCTCAACCTTTTTAAGCTCGACAAAATCTCCAACCTTATTGTCACCCATTAGGTTACAGCCCGGCCTTATATAAGAATATGGTCCAACCAAGCAGTTGCTGCCTATATGACTATCCTCCACAACAGACTGCCTTATCACTACATTATCAGATATTGTTGCTCCTCTAATCTGACTAAAAGGTCCAATTATACAATTTTCTCCAATTACAGTCTTATTCTGAATAATTGTGTTGGGATGAATAATCGTATCTCTTCCGATTACAACCCCATAATCTATGTAGGTGGTTGTCGGATCGATAAAGGTAACCCCCTGGGTCATAAAAGTGCTATTTATACGGTTTCTCATTATTGATTCAGCTAAAGACAATTGCAACCGATCATTTATGCCCATAGTTTCATCTGGATTATCACAAGAAACAGCTGCCACCAGCTTGTTCTCTCTGGCATATTTTTCAATAATATCCGTCAGATAATATTCTCCTTGAGAATTTTCCGGTTTCAAATGAGCCAGAGTATCAAAAAGTCCCTGATTGGAAAAACAATATACCCCAGTATTTATTTCCTTTACCATTTTTTCTTCCGGGGAGGAATCCTTGTCTTCGACAATCTTCAATACCATACCCCGGTTGTTTCTAATGACTCTGCCATAACCGGCAGGGTTTTCCATAACAGCAGTCAACACCGTAGCCGAAGCATTTGTCCGGCTATGGGTACTTAGAAGTATTTTCAAGGTATCTGCTGAAAGAAGTGGTGTATCCCCACAGAGAACCAAAATATTGCCGGAAAATCCTGTTAAGGCTTCCTGAGCCTGCTGCAAAGCATGGGCAGTGCCCAGCTGCTGAAGCTGATAGACAATTTCCGCCTCTCCCTTCAGTGCTTCCTCCACCACATCTCCACCAAAACCGGCGACAATGATAAGCCTATCAGCACCGGCGTGAGCGTTGCTATTTTGTTATTGTTAGCAAATGGGTCTATCCATTTGCTAACTTTATCAACTTCATTATTAAGTAACTCTTTTATTGGTTTAATTTGAAAAGTATTTTTATTTGGCATTGACCAAACTTTTTCTATTATCATAAATCAACCTAATTTAAAACTTGGTTCAAATAATTTTATAAGTAAAGCTACCCTAACCCACATACCATTTTCACACTGTTCCCAAAACTTTGCCCTATGATTTTTATCTACGTCTATACTAATTTCTTCTCTTCTTGGTAGAGGGTGCAATATAATAGCTTTGCCTTTTAATTTCTCTATATTGCTACTATTAATACAATACTTACTTGTATCTATAATTTCATCTGTTCCACCATATTCGTCTTGTAATCTTGTCATATATACAACGTCAACTTCTGATAAAACACTATCGAAATTATCAGTAATCTCATAATCAATATCTAATTGTGATAATATATCGTCTTTAATTTGGAATGTTTTTGGTGCAACAAAGTATAATTTTGTACTTTTAACTTTATTTAATAATAATGCCAATGACCTTACTGTTCTTCCTCTTAACAAATCTCCAACAAAAGCAATTTTCTTATTTTCTAGTCCATATTTATAGATTGTATAAAAATCTAATAATGCTTGAGTTGGGTGTTCATTTGTGCCTGAACCTGCATTAATTATCCTTATTTTGTCTGGTATGTTTTATGAAATATCAGAAAA
>JAAXTT010000055.1 GCA_013336365.1 Peptococcaceae bacterium | reverse complement strand
TACTGCCTTCGATGTATTTTGTATTCTTTCTATTGCACAGGCAATCTTTTCCCTTATATTGACAAATAGGTTATATTCAAGCTGTATGAGCCGGTCTTCAGAGGACAAAATTAAATCTTCCATTTCCTTTAATTTTGGAGTTATATATCTTTCTGCATTGGCAAGAGTTTGTTTTCTTATAAAATAATCAGGAACTAGATTTATATATGATTTGGTAACCTCAAGATAATAACCGAAAATCCTGTTATAGCCGATTTTGAGGCTTTTTATGCCAGAATTTTCTCTTTCCTCCAACTCTAAATCGGCAAGCATTTGCCGGCCTTCCCTCTGAATTTTCCTGAGTCGATCAACTTCAGAATCAAAACCATCCTTAATCAGCTGCCCTTCCCTGACGCTGACCGGAGGGTCGTGAATAATTGCCTGTTCTAAATAACTTGAAATATCTTCAAGAGAGTCAATATTTTGACCAGTCTGCTGAAATATTGATGCTCCAAGTTTGGCCACAATAACCTTAATCTCCGGCAATTCATTAAAAGAATTATTTAAAGATAAAAGATCTCTGGCATTGGCTGTACCAAAAACTGCTTTACCAGCCAATCTCTCCATATCATATATGTGCTTTAAATTCTTTGCCAAATCGTCTCTAATAATTATATTGCCAAACAGTTCTTCTACCCCATCTAAACGGAAATTTATTTCCCCCGGGTCTGTTAGAGGCTGCTCCAGCCAATTTTTAATTAATCTGCCTCCCATGGCAGTTTTTGTTCTGTCCAGAACCCAGATTAATGTCCCCCAACGACTGCCATCTCTCAGGGAATTAGTTATTTCGAGATTTTTTCTACTGGCATTGTCAATTAATACATATTGAGAAGTAATATATTTTTCTAATTGCTTGATCTGACAGCCATTATTCATTTGGGTAAGTTCAAGATACCATAACAGTGACCCCGAGGCATTAACTGCCCGGGAATAATCAACTAAGTCTTTTCTCCAATCGTCTCCCAAAAACTGACTTAGCTTTCCAATAGACTCTTCTTCAGAAAAATATCGATCTGCCAACACTGTTTTGCTTATTTTATTTTCCTTAATCAGCTCATCAATTAATCTGTCCGAGGCTATTGATTCTGGGATTACCAATTCAGCAAGCCTCAGTCTGGCTATTTCATCGGCAAGTAATCTAAACCTGTCTGAACCCGAAAATTCAGTACATTGAAAAAGTCCGGTAGAAACATCTGCCACTGCTAAGCCATAAATATTATTACTTAAAACAAGTGCACCAAGATAATTATGGCTTTTTTCATCCAGGCTAGAACCCTCTAGTATTGTGCCGGGAGTTATAACCCTTACTACCTCCCTTTTTACAATACCCTGAGCTACAGCCGGGTCCTCCACCTGTTCACAAATTGCAACCTTATAGCCTTTTTGAATAAGCTTTGAAATATAGTTTTCAGCAGCATGATGAGGAATCCCACACATGGGAATCTTCTCAGATTTGCCTCCATCTCTTCCTGTAAGGGTTATTTCTAATTCTGCCGAAGCAACAATAGCATCTTCAAAAAACATCTCATAAAAATCTCCCAAACGAAAGAAAAGAATGGATTCCGGATATTTTGCTTTAATTTCCAAATATTGCATAATCATTGGGGTATAGCTCATCAATTTCCCTCCCCGGATATTATAACACAGGGGCTCGGTTTCAAAAATTCATATAAAATCAAAGAATAACCAGTGGCCGAATTAATCTCGGTTACTGGTTATTCAACAATATAAACAACTTGACATATTAATTGCATCCGTCACAAGAGCTACAATCCTCATCATCACATTCCAAATTGTCTCCGGCAATAGATCTGGCAATTATATCATTAATTTCCTCCAGGATTCTTTCAAAATTTTGCTGCTTGCGAAAAAAGGTTACGATCAATTCATTATCCATAACTCTTTTTTCCATCTCCTCAACCTCTGTCAGTTGTTCCGCAGTTAGTTCCTCACCCTTGTCACTAAGCTCAATAAAAAATCTCTGTCTATTATTGAATTCAGCTACCAAATTACTGGCTTCTGAATCATTCATCATGGCCAGCTCAGCATTCTTCATTTTTTCCAGTTCAACTGAGGAAGCAATAGCCTCACCCAATTCTTTAGCTTTTTTTAATATGGACATGTTACACCTCCGGAAGAATTGTTTGTAAAGAAAAGCAATAAACCCGGGCTAAGTATTAATCAAGGCATACTGCATCTAAATGGGAGAGAGAATAGCTAACTATCCTAGCTCTGATGATTTCACCTGCCCCTTTAGTTAACCCGGAAACTAATACAAGTTTATTTGTCTTTGTTCTGCCAATCATTACCTCATCATTGGCCCTGCTGGCTCCCTCTATCAGAATTTCATAAACTGAGCCAATTTCCTTGGAATTACTCTCCAAGGAAATTTCATTCTGCATTTTAATCAAGGCTTCAATCCGTCTGCGTTTTTCCTGTTCACTAACTTGATTTATCATTTTTTCAGCCGGTGTTCCCTTACGTCTATTATAAACAAAGGTGTATACTGTGTCATATCTGACTTTTTCCAATAAATCCAAAGTATCCATAAAATCCTGGTCCGTCTCACCGGGGAACCCAACCATAATGTCTGATGTGATTGATACTTTTGGCAGATCCTTTCTTATCCTTGCAACCAAATCCAAGTAATAATCCCGATCATAACCTCTATTCATCAGTGCTAATACTCTATTGCTTCCGGACTGAACCGGGATGTGGATATGCTCACAAATTTTATTGCTGTTGCCTATAGCCTCAATTAAACGATCATTGAAATCCTTGGGGTGAGAGGTCATAAATCTTATTCTCTCTATACCCTCCACTTTTTCAGCGGCCAATATAAGCTCTGAAAAATCAGAGGAATCACCTGACCCTTTAAAATCCTTACCATAGGAATTAACATTTTGCCCCAGAAGAGTAACTTCTTTATAACCCTTTTCTGCCAATTCTTTTAGCTCGGCAATAATATCTTCAGACCTTCGACTTCTCTCTCTACCCCTAACAAAAGGTACTATACAATAGGTACAGAAGTTATCGCAGCCATATATTACAGGCACCCATGCCTTTATGCCATCTTTTCTTTTAGTTGGGATAGCTTCGAAAATGCCTTCAGGCTGTCCTGAATCAATTAATGTTTTACTTCCCGCAAGAGCTCTGTCAATCATATCAGGAAGGTTATGAAGGCAACCTGTACCATATATTAAGTTAACAAAGGGAAATCGTTTTCTTATGTGCTCAGCAGTTTCTGCCAGCTGTGTCATACAGCCCCCTACACCAATCACCATGCTGGGTCTTGATTCCTTTATCTTTTTAAGACGACCCAACAATCCAAAGACCTTGTTCTCGGCAGTTTCTCTTACACAGCAGGTATTTATCAAGAATATATCTGTTTTTTCCAGATTTTCAGTCTCCTGGTGCCCCATTGATTCCAAAATACCGTGAATTTTTTCAGTATCATTTTCATTCATCTGACAGCCATAAGTAACCACCTGATAATACTTCAAAGGCTCACCATCTCATGTAAATTTACTATTTTCCATTATATCACAGATATTAAACTGAAATACAACCCATTATTAAATTGCCAAAGGGAAGGAATTATCTATTGATATAGAGAAATATCCAATAAAATATATGTCTGTCGACAAATAAATGCTTTGGAGGCTACTAAAAAAATGAAATACCTAGTGATTTTGGGAGATGGTATGGCCGATCTTAAGGTGGAGGCACTGGGAGGAAAAACACCTCTTCAATATGCCAATATTCCCAATATTGATCGTTTGGCCCAAGGTGGAATCATGGGTTTAGCAAAGACAGTTCCGGATGGTCTTCCCCCCGGCAGCGATGTTGCTAACCTGGGAGTAATGGGCTATGATCCGGATGTCTATTATACAGGAAGAGCCCCCCTAGAGGCTGTAAGCATGGGAGTTAAACTTAACGACCGCGATATTGCCTTCCGATGCAATTTGGTTACCGTGTCAAATGAGCCTGAATACAAAAATAAAACCATGGTGGATTATAGTGCCGGAGAAATAAAATCTGAGCATGCAGCTGTACTTATTAACGAGCTCAGTGAATTTCTTAATGAGGATAATATGAAATTCTATCCCGGAATCAGTTATCGTCATCTGATGGTATGGGATGGTGGTCCTGATGATACTGACCTGACTCCCCCTCATGATATATCGGGAAGAAATATCAGGGATTATTTGCCCAAAGGCAATGGTGGAGAAAGAATATTGTCTATCATGGAGAAAAGCAATGAGTTTCTCTCCAACCACAGGATAAACAAATCAAATAATTCAACAAATCCCGGAAACTCTGTTTGGTTTTGGGGACAAGGAAAAACCCCCAGTATTGATAAGTTTTCTGATCGCTTTGGGGTCACCGGTGCGATGATTTCAGCCGTAGATTTATTAAAAGGTATCGCTATATCCGCAGAAATGAAGGTTATCGAAGTGGAAGGGGCAACAGGGACCTTTCATACCAATTACCGGGGAAAGGCAGAGGCTGCCTTAGATGCCTTTAAAAGTGGGATAGACATGGTTTACCTTCATGTCGAGGCACCTGATGAGGCAGGTCATCAGGGCAAAACTGATGAAAAAGTCAAGGCAATTGAAAATATTGATCAGCTTATTGTAGGGCCAATATTAGAGCAAATGAAGCAATTTGGTGATTTTAAAATAATGGTTCTGCCGGATCATCCTACTCCTTTATCTTTGATGACTCACACCTCAGAACCTGTTCCCTTTGTGATCTATGACTCTCGAAATGTTTTAGACAACAAGGACGCTACCTACTGTGAGGACAACGGCGCAAAAGGGATATTCATCCAGGATGGATATAAGCTTATGGAAAAATTCATTAAAGAATAGTAAAAATAATTATATTAATATATAAGCACCGGCTCAAAAAATTGCGCCGGTGCTTATGTGTCATATAGAAAAATATTACTCTTGATTAATTCTTATCCAAATTAAACTCTTTATGCAGTGCATTTACTGCCTCAACTGCTTGATTGTTATTTATAGTACAGGAAATCTTTATTTCAGAGGTAGAAATCATGTCCAGATTTATATTGTTTTTAGCCAAAGCTCCAAACATTCTTGCTGCTACCCCAGGATTTGTAGCCATACCTGCTCCAACAATAGAAACCTTTGCAATACTGTCATCCCAGGTATATCTTGAGAAACCAACATCATTCTTAATGCTGTCCATTAAATTCAAGGCTATACTTAGATCGGAAGCACCAATGGTAAAAGAAATATCATTAATATTATCCTCCATTGCACTTTGGATAATCATGTCTACATTTATATGTGCTTCTGCTAATGCCTGAAAAACCTTCCAAGCAATTCCCGGCTTATCCGGAACATCAAATAAGCTTATCCTTGCTACATTTAAATCATGAGCTATTCCTGTAACAACCACAGCCTGCTCCATATTATCAACCTCCTTAACAATTGTACCCGAGTTTAAATTAAAACTGCTTCTTACATGTAAGGGGATATTATTAATCTTTGCAAGCTCTACTGATCTTGGATGAAGAACCTGTGCCCCTAAATGAGCAAGCTCCAGCATTTCATCATATGAAATAGTATCAAGCTTCACTGCCTCACTGACTATTCTGGGGTCTGCAGTATATACTCCATCCACATCAGTAAATATTTCGCAGATATCAGCATCCAAGGCAATAGCCAACGCTACTGCCGTAGTATCGGAACCACCTCTGCCCAAAGTTGTAATATCACCACTATGATTTAATCCTTGAAATCCGGCTACAATTATTATTTTTCCCATTGCAAGCTCATCTCTGAGCCTATCACACTGGATTTCTTTTATTCTTGCCTTAGTATGTACACTGTCAGTATATATACCTGCCTGAGCCCCAGTCATTGAAATCGAATCAAAGCCCAAATCCTTTACGGCCATGGCCAGTAAAGCGATAGAAACCTGTTCCCCTGTAGATAAAAGCATGTCCATTTCTCTTTCACCGGGGTTTTCGGTAACCTCATTTACCAAATCAACAAGGTAATCAGTAGTATCACCCATTGCCGATACTACAACCACAATTTCATGACCTTCATTTTTATTCTTAGTTATTCTGGAGGCCACTCTTTTGATGCACTGTGCATCAGCAACCGAACTGCCCCCATATTTTTGTACAATAAGCACGTAATCATCCACCCTTTTTATTTCTTGCTTTACTGACAATTATATTGCAAAGGCCCTTGCCCCTGCTGGTGAAATATCCAGGATTAAAGATTTCGCTATTATGCCGTTCTGCCTGAAGGTATCTCTCATTACCCTGGAAACTAATTCTAAATCACTATCTGAATAAGCAATGATAGAGGGTCCTGAGCCACTCAATGAAATACCTTTCGCCCCGGCAAGTCTTGCAGCAGCAAAAACCTTCTTCATGCCCGGCACTAAATTTGTGCGGTTTGGCTGGTGTATCCGATCCTCCATGGCTATTTGAAGCTGACTGATATCTCCTGAATATAGGGCTGATATTAACAAGGCCACTCTACCTAAATTAAACACAACATCATTTATAGGCACTTGCTGAGGCAGTACCTCTCTGGATACCCTGGTAAATAATGGAAAATCAGGTATTGACAAAGCAACCTTTAACTTCTTGGGGGGATTTATTCTATGACATTTTATTTCCCCATCTGCCTGCACCGCTACCACAATTCCGCCAAGAACTGCTGCTGCTACATTGTCAGGGTGTCCCTCCATGCCTGAAGCAAGGTTTATTATTTCTTTCTGCTCCAATTGATTGCCACTTATAATATTTGCAGCTATCATTCCCCCAACAATGGCAGCTGAGCTGCTGCCCAAACCCTTTGCCAAAGGAATATTGTTCTGAAGCTTGATTTTTAAACCGGGAAATTCATAGCCTACCTGTTTAAAAACCGTATTTGCCGCCTTATAAACCAAATTTTCCTCATGTCTGGGAAGATCAGGAGACCCTTCACCCTGGATTTCAATCTGTAACCCGGCTGAAATAACTGACATTTCCACAATATTATGCAAATGTAATGCCATCCCGAGACAATCGAGACCCGGTCCTAAATTTGCTGTGGTGGCAGGTACCTGTACCCGGACCATTGTAATCCCCCTCTATTCACCAACGACCCTAATGAGATTGCAAATTTCCCCTACCCCGGGAAGCTCCTCAACCAGCAAAAGCGCATCCTGAATATTCTGCTCCCTAACTAGGTGGGTAACCAAAACAATCTCTGCCATATTACCATCAGTATGCTTTTGAAGAACTGAAGCCAAACTGACATTTTTATTGCCAAGTGCAAAAGCAATTGACGCAAGAACACCCGGCTTATCCTGAACCTTTAATCTGACATAATATTTGCTTTCAACCTGTCCCATTGGTTTAATAGGTTTATTTTCATAGCAGGTACAATTTACGCCAGTGATATTTTTAAGCTTATTTCTGGAGGCCTCCATAACATCGGCTGCAATGGCACTTCCGGTGGGCATGTCCCCAGCACCTCGCCCGTAAAACATTGCCTCTCCGACAGCATCTCCCCTAACAAATATTGCATTAAAGGCATCATTAACCGAGGCTAAAGGATGAGAGATAGGCACAAAACAGGGATGGACTCTGACCTCTACCCCCTCATCGGTATCTCGGGCAATACCCAAAAGCTTTATATGATAATTGAGATCCTTGGCATAGGCTATATCTTCCTTAGTAATGCAGGTAATGCCCTCAACATATACATCCTTAAAGGTAACTCTGGTGTTAAAAGCAATTGAGGCAAGTATGGCTATTTTGCGAGCAGCATCATAGCCCTCTACATCTGAAGTGGGATCAGCCTCAGCAAAACCTTTTTCCTGTGCTTCCTTCAATACATCATCAAAATCTGATCCCTCATTGGTCATCTTAGTTAACATATAATTGGTTGTGCCATTAATTATACCCATCACATCTATCATTCTATTGGCTGCTAGACAGTGTTTCAATGGTCTTATTATGGGTATTCCCCCGCCAACGCTGGCTTCAAATAATATATCCACATTGCTTGCTTCTGCTGCCTCAAAAATTTCCTTGCCATGGACGGCAAGAAGGTCCTTATTTGCAGTAACAATACTCTTGCCGTTTTTAATTCCTCTCAGAACATAATCCCGAGCCAGCTCAATACCGCCCATTACCTCAACTAAAATATCAATTTCCTTATTATCCAAAATATCTTCAGGCTTATCGGTAAGCAGGCGTTTATCCAACTCAAGGCCCCTGTTTTTTTCTATGTTTTTAACCAAAATGCCTGCAATTTCAATATTGCACCCCACTTTTTTGGTTATGTTCTCTTTATTTCCGGTTAATATTTTATATGCACCTGAGACTACAGTTCCAATGCCAATA
>JAAXTT010000173.1 GCA_013336365.1 Peptococcaceae bacterium | reverse complement strand
GGACAAGGCTGAAATAATAAGGCTCGTCATAGCCTTAGGCACACCCCTTGAATATATTTGGACCTGCTATCATGGTTATAAGGAAATTTGCGGTCATTGTGAAAGCTGTAAAAGATATCTTAGAGCAAGGAAATTAGTTTTTAATTAAAAATATTGTTAAGGGTGATTGATTTGCATATTTTCCTGCCAAATGAAAGAATAAAATATACCGGCCATCAGCTTACTTCTCACTGGGCCTATAAAAATTTCAGTCTTCAAGGGGATAGTATTGTTTGCTTCAGAGGTCCCTGTCAGGTAGCCATCTCAGAGATGGTTGATCTTGAGGACGTGTTGGCTGAAGATCATATTTATGGGCCAGATATGCTTCAATTTATAGTCGAACACTTTGATGATGATTTAGAAAAAGCAATTTTAAGACAGCGGATATTAATTTCTATAATTAATGAGACTTTGGTTAAGACCGGGTTAACAAGGAGTGGAGATGATTTGTTTCTTGAGGATAGAAAATTCTCTGTTTCAATCGCCACAGTATCTCCGGTTTCAACAATGATTCATATCGGTTTGAACATAA
Source organism: Peptococcaceae bacterium (assembly GCA_013336365.1). Classification (GTDB taxonomy): domain Bacteria; phylum Bacillota; class Desulfotomaculia; order Desulfotomaculales; family Desulfocucumaceae; genus JAAXTT01. The sequence continues at coordinate 2,521 of JAAXTT010000173.1, read as the reverse complement.
TTTCCGAAGGAACTCCGGTAAAAACTGTTGGGTTATTTGATTTAGGCTATCAAGAAAGTGAGATTACCCAGCTGGGTCTAAGAATCTGTGAAGCTTACAAGAATGAAATGCTCTCTGTTAGATCGGCTCGATGCAAGGTTAGGGGAGTTAACTAGATGACACCATCAAATATAAGTGAAATATTTTCCTCAATTCAGGGAGAAGGACCTTACATTGGGTATAGACAGATATTTATAAGATTTTTTGGCTGTAATCTGGATTGCGCTTATTGTGATACCTTTCATAATAAAGGGATTTGCAGAATTGAAGCTATTCCCGGTAGCAAAAAATTTATTGAACTGGCTAATCCTTTGGATTTACTTAAACTGGAAAATACACTGGAAATATTGATTTCATCTGTGCAACATCATTCTATCAGTTTAACAGGAGGCGAACCCTTGCTTCAAATAGATTTTCTTAAGGAGTTTCTATCCTCTTTTAAGTCTGAAAAACTCAAAATATTTCTTGAAACCAATGGTACTCTTCCGGAAAATCTTAAAAATATTATTAACCAGGTGGATATCGTTGCAATGGATATCAAGCTACCATCAGTAACCAGAGATAAACCACAGTGGGATGAGCATTATAAATTTCTGAAGATTGCCAATGAAACAGAGGTTTTTGTAAAAGCTGTAATTAATGACGAGTGTCTAACCTCAGATTTTGACAAAGCACTGGAGATTATTTGTGAAATAGATAATAATATTCCTTTAATTATTCAGCCATTAACCAAAAATGGGCGTTGCTTATTGTCACCCGGTGTAGGTCTTAAATTTCAAGCTACAGCTCTTAAGAAGCTAAAAGAGGTCAGAATAATTCCTCAGGCACATATTATGATGAACCAGCTATGAGAGGGTCGGGAGCTATTATTTTTAAGGGGTGTAGTTATGGATACTGAAAAAATTGAAAAGGCAATGAGAATGATATTGGAAGCAATAGGTGAAAATCCTGACCGAGAAGGTCTCAAAGAAACACCTGCCAGGGTCGCAAGAATGTATAATGAGGTATTCAGTGGTTTGTTGGAAGATCCTGAGGACCATCTTAGAAAGGTTTTTTCTGAGGAGCATGAGGAAATGGTTTTGGTAAAGGATATTCCTGTCTACTCAATGTGTGAGCATCATTTGCTTCCTTTTTTTGGCAAGGCTCATGTTGCCTATATACCAAGACGTGGAAATATTACCGGTTTGTCTAAATTAGCCAGAGTTGTAGAGGGCTATGCCAGAAGACCACAATTACAGGAGAGATTGACTTCACAGATTGCTGATGCAATCATGAAAAAACTTTCTCCCCATGGAGTTATGGTTGTTTTAGAAGCTGAGCATATGTGCATGACCTTCAGAGGGGTCAGAAAACCCGGGTCCAAAACCATTACTTCAGCTGTTCGGGGACTTTTTCAAAAAAACGAGGTAACCAGAGCAGAGGCGCTTACCTTAATTAGAAGCTAAAGGAGCAATATTATGGATAACTGCAACGATAATCAGCAAGGAAAACTGGAGTTGGTAGCCCACAAATCCTTCGCAAATTATGATCAAATGTATTTAGTTGTGGATTTTTTAAATAAAAGTCTGAAGGACAAAAAGCTTATGTTTGGATTAACCAAGGATTCAAAAAAGGATAAGATGACCATAACTATCTATGAGGTATAATTCTGAGATTGCCGGAGGGTGTTATGAGGATATTAATCAGTAATGACGATGGTATTTATGCCGAAGGAATTAATGTATTGAGGGAAAGACTGGAAAAGGTTGGGGAGATAAAAAAAATATACATAGTGGCACCCGATCGTGAAAGAAGTGCAATCGGTCATGGGATAACTATGCATAAGCCCCTTCGCATAAAAGAAATTAAATATTCTTCTGAAAAGTCTCTTGGATGGTCAGTTAATGGCACCCCGGCAGATTGTGTAAAGCTTGCTTTGGAGGAATTAATTGATATGCCTATAGATATAGTCATTTCCGGGATAAACCGAGGGGCTAATCTGGGGACCGATGTTATTTATTCCGGAACTGTTTCAGCAGCTGTTGAGGCAGTAATTAACGGTTATCCCGCAATTGCAGTTTCTAACACAAGCTTTGAGGAAACAGACTATTCAGCTGCAGCAGATTTTATTGCCAAGATTATTCCTGAGGTATTTCTGAATAAACTTCCCAAGGGTACCCTGTTAAATGTTAATGTCCCTCCCGGTATAACTAAGGGGGTTAAGGTAGTTAGGCTTGGCAATACCAGATATGTAAATATTTTTGATCGGAGAACTGATCCCAGAGGCAATGTGTATTTTTGGATGGCGGGAGAGGTATTTGTCGATAAGGATGAGGCCAAGGATACTGATATTGTTATGACCTCTGAGGGCTATATTACTATAACACCGGTACAGGTTGATATTACCAATGACAGCGAGATAGAGAAAATTAAGGAATGGATATTATAATCCCCATTCCTTAATTTAATGAAAAGTTAAACTATTCTTAACCATATCTCAAAA
>JAAXTT010000172.1 GCA_013336365.1 Peptococcaceae bacterium | reverse complement strand
CCAGACCGAAGTGCTTTAGTGAAGGGCTGGAACCCGCACCCCCACGGCCAAAGCTGGCTTAATCTAATTTTGAACCTCAAGAAATGCCCCCACAGCCAAGATGGCTTAATCGAATTTCGAACCTCGAGAACCTATCTCACTACCCCAAAGGAATAAAGATTTTTATGTAAAAAATACAACAGAAAAACAATCCCCAATCGCATATATATTTTATGGGAAATTCTGCAAAATATCTGCAAAATCAGAATAATAAGTTGACTTTCAAGTAAAATAAGTCAATAATTATAATGTGGTATTGCAGTAAACGTGCAGAATGGAGGTAAATATTATGTTGCTTGAATTTAGAATAAAAAATTACAAGTCCTTTGCTGAGGAAACTAAATTTTCTATGATTGCTGCCCCGAAACAATCGGGACTTGATTATAGCTTATTAAAAGAAAAGGTAAAAGGAAAGACAATTAAAGGGCTGTGTTCTTCAGTTATTTACGGCCCTAACGCTGCTGGAAAAACAAATATTATAGGTGCTATGGATGTGTTTCGTGCCATTGTCCTGCGTGGTAATATCAGAAATTCCGAAGAAAAGACATCACCAAACCAAGCATCTGCTACATTGGAATTAATTCCAAACAACAAAATATCCACACCGCAGCCGGTGGTGTTTTCAGTTGACTTTTTAGAGAAAGGACTTCGTGTTCAATATGATATTTGTATTGACCTGGGAATATTCCTAGATGATGGATATAAGAGAAAAATCATATCCGAGGAATTAGTTGTTAACGGATATAGCATTTTTAGTCGCAATAAGGATTTTGCCGTTGATAACTTAAAAGTCATTAAGAAGTACCTTTCGGAGTCGATAGAGCAAAACGGAAAAGATGCTATAGAGATTGCAAAAAACAGTCTAAATCGGGAGGAGCTATTTCTGACCAATGGGTTTAAGATTATCTTTTCTCAATCCTTTGTAAAAATGATAACCGATTGGTTTACCAATAAGTTCATGGTTATTTATCGAGCTGATTCCATGCAGCTTAGCAGGAGGTTTGCAGACCCGCAAAAAGAGACTTTTTATATAGAAAAAACAACCGACAAAGCTGCAAAGCTGTTCGGAATTAGTTCAAATGCCATTGGATATGTGGTCAGCGACGATGATTCCAAGGCGAAGCTGTCTTCTATCTTTAAAAATGTCAAGGACAAAAAAAATGCTATATTGGCGGCTGAGCTGTTTGAATCATACGGCACAATTCGTTTTATCAATATGTTTCCATTGGTTATTCGTGCAATGGAAACCGGAGGAACACTGGTGGTGGATGAATTTGACGCATCTATTCATCCTATGGCACTAATGAGCATCATAAGTGTTTTTCATAATGATGATATCAATATTCATCATGCACAGCTTATCTTTAATACCCATAATCCTATATTCCTGAACTCCAATCTTTTTAGAAGAGATGAAATCAAGTTTGTGGAGCGTGATGATGAAAGCCATAACAGCATATTATATTCATTATCGGATTTCGGAACTACGGGAGAAAAGGGAGTTCGTAAGCATGAAGACTATATGAAAAATTACTTCATCAGTCAATATGGTGCAATTAAAGATATTGATTTTACAACTCTCTTCGCAGAGATCCTTTCAGACGAAGGTGAGGTGTGATTTTGGCAGGAAGAAAATCGACAAAAAAGTATTACTTTAGTGTTGAGGGCGAAACAGAGCAGTGGTATTTGAAATGGCTGCAGGATACAATCAATCTAACTGAGGCATCAATATGTAAGGTTTCCTTTCATTGCCCCGTTCAGAAGGATCCACTCAAACATGCAAAATCCCTAGTGGTCACCAGAAAGACCGAGGTGTATCATTTTTCTGATTATGAAAGTGATGAGCCGGTTCATGTGCAGCAGTTTATAAAAACAATGGACAATATGAAGAGAGCCAAGGAACTTGGGAAACAGGTTAATTACAGATTTGGTTATAGTAATCTGACTTTTGACTTGTGGATAATATTGCACAAAGAAGATTGTAACCGTTCTGTTTCCCATAGGAGGAATTATATCAATCTTCTAAACCGTGCTTATCAGGAATCTTTTGAAAGTATGGATGAATATAAACAGGAGGCTAATTTTAAGAGATGCCTAGGTAAATTGCAGCTTTCCAATGTTATTGCTGCTGCTAATCGTGCAAAAAACACTATGCAAAGAAACCAAGATAATGGCTATACTCTCCACCATTACAGGATGTATAAATATTATAAAGAAAATCCGTCTTTGACTATTTGGGAGCCAATCGAGAAAATACTCAAGGACTGTAAATTGTACTAAACAGTTTTTCTAAGCATTGAAACTTGACTTTATTCTAACCCGTACATTTTTTGTAACAGAAATTGGTAAGCTTAATTAAAAATCAAATCAAATTACAGCTGGGTTTGCGGATTTCAGTAGATGGTTTTAATCGAATTTCGAACCTCGAGAACCTATCTCACTACCCCAAAGGAATAAAGATTTTTATGTAAAAAATACAACAGAAAAACAATATATAACATGAATAGATCCAAGGAGCTGGGGAAACATATTAATTGCAAAGCGGGTTTAAGTCCGGATAAAGGAAATCTTTTATAGATAACTGCACAGCTGGAAGGAATTGAAAATTTTTACTGGAAGTATAACTGGCTGTGCATATTTAAATAACAAAAGGGGATATTATGGAAACATTAGCAATCTTAGTTGACTTCATACTTCATCTTGATAAGCATCTGGCAGAAATAATCCAAAATTACGGAGCATGGACATATTTAATCCTTTTCGTGATTATTTTTTCTGAAACCGGTTTTGTGTTCACACCCTTTCTTCCCGGAGACTCCCTATTATTTGTAATCGGTGCCTTAGGTGCTTTGGGAGCTTTGAATTTCAAGCTTATCCTCTTGATTTTAATTATAGCAGCAGTCGGCGGGAATACTTTAAATTACTTTATCGGAAGGATAGTTGGCCACCGGTTGATCAAAAACAAGGAATCCCGGCTTATTAAAAAGGAACACCTGGACAAGACCCAGGCATTTTACGAAAAACATGGAGGGAAAGCGATAATTTTATCCAGAT
>JAAXTT010000006.1 GCA_013336365.1 Peptococcaceae bacterium | reverse complement strand
GGCTATGGGAATAGGTGATACCATAAGGGTATCCTTGACAGGTGATTCAGTCCATGAGGTTAAGCTTGGCTGGGATATATTAAAAGTAATGGGACTCAGAAAACGAGGGGTAGAGATAATTTCCTGCCCGACCTGTGGGCGAACCCAGATTGATTTAATATCTATTGCAAATAAAGTTGAAAAACTGCTTTCACAGGTGGAAAAGCCATTAAAGGTTGCTGTAATGGGATGTATTGTCAATGGACCAGGAGAGGCTCGACACGCAGATATCGGGATAGCAGGGGGCAGGGGTGAGGGACTGATCTTCAGCAGAGGTCAAGTATTGAGAAAGGTTCCCGAAGAAAGCCTAGTTGATGAGCTGATGAAAGAAATTACAGCTATTATTGAAGAAAAATAAACTCAGTTGCAAAGATGATAATGAAGGAGGATTTTTTTTGTTAGTTTCAAAGCTTTTATTGCCAACCCTTAGAGAGGTCCCTGCTGAAGCAGAGGTTGTTAGTCATCAGCTTCTGGTAAGGGCTGGTTTTATCAGGAAATCTGCCGCTGGGGTGTATACACTTTTGCCCTTAGCTTGGAGGGTTGTTAAAAAGATAGAAAATATCATAAGAGAAGAAATGGATAGCCGGGATGGACAGGAAATTATGATGCCGATTATTCAGCCTGCAGAGTTATGGCAGGAGTCTGGACGTTGGGATGTTTACGGTCCTGAGCTCTTCAGATTTAAAGACAGACATGGTCGGGATTTTTGTCTTGGACCAACTCATGAGGAAATAATCACCGATTTAGTCAGAGGAGAGGTTAGGTCTTATAAGCAGTTACCTCTTCTTCTTTATCAGATTCAGAATAAGTATCGAGACGAAAGACGTCCCCGTTTCGGTTTAATGAGGGGCAGAGAATTTATTATGAAGGATTTATATTCCTTTGATCGTGATGAGGATGGCTTGGAAATAACTTACCAAAAAATGTTTGATGCCTACACAAGAATATTTTCTCGCTGTGGACTGAGGTTCAGGCCTGTGGAAGCCGACTCGGGAGCTATTGGTGGTAGTGATACCCATGAGTTTATGGTTCTTGCTGAATCCGGTGAGGCTGTTGTTGTATATTGTCCCAGTGACAGCTGTGGATATGCAGCTAATGATGAAAAGGCAGAAAGTCCGGTTGAAATTGAGGTCGGACAGCAAGACCAAAGACCGCTAAGTAGGGTCGAAACACCCGGTACCCGTACCGTTGAGCAGGTAACTGAATTCCTGGGAATATCCCCCAAAAAACTTATCAAAACTATTTTTTATCAAACAGAAAAAGGCTTGGTTGCAGCATTGGTCCGAGGAGATAGAGATATTAATGAAGTAAAACTCAAAAAAGAGGTTGGCTCTTTGGAGCTGGAATTGGCAAATCCTCAGAGGGTTGAGGAAGTTACCGGCTCATCAGTTGGCTTTGTAGGACCAATAGGAATTAAAGATACTCTTTTGGTGGTGGACCAGGAGGTAGCAGGTCTTGTAAATGCAGTGGCAGGTGCCAATCAGGTTGACAATCACCTGGTGGATATCAATCCGGGAAGAGATTTCAGCCTAGACAGAACTGCTGACATAAGACTGGTTAAGGCAGGAGATCCATGTCCCCTTTGTGGCAAAGCTCTTCTTGAAGCCAGAGGGATAGAAGTGGGGCAAGTATTCAAACTGGGAACAAAGTACAGCTCTGCTCTAAATGCAGTTTATTCAGACCAAAATGGTCAAGAGTTGCCTATTGTGATGGGATGTTACGGGATTGGGGTAACAAGGACAATGGCTGCTTCAATTGAACAGAATAATGATGAGAATGGTATCGTTTGGCCAGTTTCCATTGCACCATATCAAGTTGTGGTTATACCGGTTAATATAAAAAACATTGACCAGCAAACTATGGCTTCCAGAGTCTATAACAAGCTACTGGCTACAGGCATTGAAGCTGTTATGGATGATCGGGATGAGAGACCGGGAGTAAAATTTAAGGATGCTGACTTGGTTGGCTATCCAGTCCGGGTCACCGTGGGGGGAAAGGCGGTATCCTCCGGGATGCTGGAGGTTTCCATCAGAAAGAAAGGCGATATTGAAATGATTGCTGAGGATGAAATAGTCCGGATGATTTCTGATTTTATTAACAAAGAATCAAGTTAGATCCGTGCCTTACCCCAAAGGTTAGTTCTTGTCAAGCAGGTATATCTATGATATACTGACAATGGTTTTCTGGAAGAATATTTTTTGTTAAAAGTTAGCAAGAGTGGGCGCAAATCCCACTCTTTCGTATTCTTAGCCTGTTTATAGCTCTGAAAAAGAGCTTAACTTCAAAATCCTAATCCTAGGTTTATCACATTAAGTTTATTAGCTATTATTTTAGGACAAGGTGCTGCTTTCTAGGAAACATTCTAAAGCAGAGTTTGTTTTTTGTATTTTTTTTATTGGTGGTTATTGATTATATTCAAATGGAGGGACTGAGGTGTCTAACAATATAGCTACATCAGTATTTGAATTGTCAGCGCCACTGGTAGATGAGCTTGGTTATGAGCTGGTAGATGTGGAGTTTGTCAAGGAAGGCGACATGCATTTTTTGAGATTTTATATAGATAAGCCCTCCGGCATAAAGCATGAAGATTGTGAAATTGTATCCAGAAAATTGGATGTGTTGCTTGATGAAAAGGACCCAATACCCCAAGCCTATTTTATGGAGGTTTCCTCCCCGGGTTTAGAGCGGCCTTTAAAAAAGACCGAGGATTTTATTCGCTTTAAAGGCCACCTGGTTAAAGTAACAACTTTTTCTCCGATAAATGGAAAGAAGAAGATAATCGGTAGCTTGCTTGGTTTAGAGAATGATTTGGTATTGTTGGAGGATAAAGGAAAAATTGTTTCAATTCCTATAAAGCAGATGGCGTCATGCCGTCTGCATGTTGACTTTTAATTTATAACAAGAGTTTCAGGAGGAAGATAGAATGAATACTGATTTTTTGGATGCCCTTCATGATTTAGAGAAGGAAAAGGGAATTTCTGTAGAAATTTTACTTGAGGCAATTGAGGCTGCATTGCTTTCAGCCTATAAAAGAAATTTCGGATCCTTACAGAATGCCAGAGTTATTATTGATCGGGATACCGGGGAATTTAAGGTTTTTTCCCAACGCACAATTGTTCAGGAAGTGACTGACCCCAGGCAAGAAATATCTCTTGAAGAGGCAAAATCAATAAACCCCGGTTATGAATTAGAGGATATTGTGGAGAATGAAGTTACTCCGAAAAATTTCGGCCGTATCGCTGCTCAAACAGCCAAGCAGGTTGTTGTCCAGAGGATAAGAGAAGCAGAACGCAATATTATCTATGAAGAATTTGCTAATCGTGAGGATGATATTATTACAGGGATAGTCCAGCGGGTTGAGCATAAAAATGTTTTTATTGAACTTGGTAAGACTGAAGCTATACTTACTCCTTCAGAGCAAATGCCAGGTGAACAGTATCATCATGGCAGTAGAATAAAAGCTTACATAGTGGAGGTTAAGAAAACTAACAAGGCGCCTCAGATTATAGTATCTCGGACTCACCCCGGATTACTGAAAAGACTTTTTGAACTGGAGGTTCCGGAACTTCAGGAGGGTGTTGTTGAGCTTAAAGCTGTAGCCAGAGAAGCTGGACAACGTTCTAAAATTGCAGTTTATTCAAGAGATGAAAATGTGGATCCGGTTGGTTCCTGTGTTGGGCCAAAGGGCATGAGAGTGCAGAATATTGTCAATGAGTTAAATGGGGAAAAAATAGACATTATAAAATGGAATCCTGATCCGTCTAAGTTTGTTGCATCCTCTCTCAGCCCAGCCAAGGTGGTGGCTGTAGAGGTATGGGAGGAAGAAAAAGTGGCCCGGGTTATAGTCCCGGATTATCAGCTTTCTTTAGCTATAGGCAAGGAAGGTCAAAATGCCAGACTTGCAGCCAAACTGACCAACTGGAAAATTGATATTAAAAGTGAATCTCAAATGGAAGAGATATATAAGCAGGAAGATTATAATAGTCAGGTAGATCAAACAGAAATTCCAGATGATTCAGATGCTTAAGGATTATTCAGATAGGCAAGATCTTGCCTGTATAATAACTAGTTTACTTAAATAGTCGGGTTTGTCAGATCTTGGAGGAGGATGTCAGTGTCTAGGGTCAAAAAAATTCCTCAGAGGATGTGCGTGGGTTGTCAGGAAATGAAGCCTAAGAAAGAACTGATTAGAATAGTTAGAACTGTGGAGGATGGCGTACAGATTGATTCCACAGGAAAAAAATCTGGTCGGGGTGCATATCTATGTTCTGATATAAATTGCCTTCAGCGTGCTGTTAAGGAAAGAAGGCTGGAGAGAGCCCTGGAAAGGACAGTTTCAAAAGATGTATATGACATGCTGATTCAGAGGCTGAGTGATTAATGGCGAATCTTTTAGGAATAATCAGCCTTGCCCGCAGAGCAGGAAAGGTTGAAAGTGGAGATGATCTGGTAAGAAGGACAATCGAACGGAAAAAGGCATCTTTGATAATAATATCCGAGGATGCGGCAAATAGAACCAAGGATAATTATATTTATCTGGCTAATAAAGCAGAAATTCCAATTATTTTTTATGGATCCAAGGAAGTTCTCGGTGATATCTTAGGCAAGGAATCAAGATCTGTGCTAGCAATCACAGACTGCAATTTCAGTCAAGGTATCATTAAAGCCTTTGAAAGGGGCGAATTGATTGAGAAGTGAGATTTTAGAAGTGGGAGCTATCTTTACGGGAGTATTATTGCCAGGGGTGAGGGTAAGAGTCAGGTGTGACAAAAATCTTACTGACTGCTGTAATGTTCTCATTTCTAAACTTTCACAGATATCATCAGCTTGGAGGAATCTGGCAAAGTATTACAGGGAGGTGGGTGTATGGTGAAGAAAAGAGTACATGAGTTAGCTAAGGAGTTAAACTCTGAGAGCAAGGAAATAATTAAAGGCATGGCCCAGATAGGTGTAAGCTTAAAGTCTCATATGAGCACATTGGAAGATAATGATGTTCAAAGGTACATGGAGGTTATTAAGGCGGATATTAATATTAAAAAAAATGATGGAAAGTCTGTGACTTCAGATCAGCCACAGGTTTCCGGTGACAAGCATCCGGGTGATGGAAATAAGAAACCTGAAAAAAGAGACTTAAGGCAGGATCGCGGTCCCGGCATGGTGGCTAGGGTACCCTCTCGTCCACCTGATAGGAGATTTGAAGACAGTTCTGTCCGCAATCCCTTTTCCAGGGCAACATCTTCTCAAGGAGCCAGTCAGAAGAAAGACATCTCAACAAGCCCGGTTGTCAAATCTAATACTGTAAATAATGGGGGATTTCAGGGTATAGAGGGTGACAAGCAAAATACCCAGCAGTCGGTTCTACCTAAAGCTATGGAAAGACCTAAGTATCCGGAGAGACAAAGACCTGCAGGAGTTGTTGACAGGGATACCAAGTCTGTACCTTCAAGAACTAATTCTTTTGACGATAAACCGGGTATTAATAGGGATAATAGATTTGACGGCAGTAAAGTAACAACAGGCAATGAAAGAAATTATCAAAGGCCTTCAGCCCCACCGGTTAAAACCTTTGATCGGCCAATGGGAAGAACATCCCCGGCGGCTCCTTCCAAGGGACCGGGCATTAAGCCTCCTATGGATTCCAGACCAAGGCCCGGAATGGCCTTGAAGGTTCCAAAGGTGCCAGAGCAGGCAAAGGGTATTGACAAATTAAAGGCTTCAGAAAAGTCAAGAACTCGAATAGCTCAGAATCAGGGGAAGACCTTCGGAAAAGATAGAAGATTTGGGCAGGATAATGATGGGCAAGGCAATAGATATGGCTCTAATAGAAAAAAAGCCTCGACTCAAAAGTCCAAGTTTGAGCAGAAACCGGTTGTGATTGTAGAGCAAAAGCCTATCGTAATCGGTGAAAGTATTACTGTTCAGAGCTTGGCAGAAAAAATGAAGAAGAGTCCGGCTGATTTAATAAAAAAATTGATGCAGTTGGAAATTATGGCAACTATCAATCAAGAAATAGACAGCACAACTGCTGAGATTATCGCCAGTGAATATGGATTTGAAGTGGAGATAAAAATAGAATTAGACGCTGAGGCTCAATTAGAGCAGGAGCAGGAGGATAGCCAGGAAAATCTTGTTTTAAGACCCTGTGTGGTTACCGTAATGGGACATGTGGACCACGGTAAGACGTCTCTGCTGGATGCAATAAGACAGGCCAACGTGATTGCAACTGAAGCTGGGGGAATAACTCAGCATATTGGTGCCTATCAGGTAGAGTACAATCATAAGAAGATAACCTTTTTAGATACTCCTGGCCACGAGGCCTTCACCTCCATGAGAGCAAGGGGAGCTCAGGTAACAGATATTGCTGTACTTGTTGTTGCAGCTGAGGATGGGGTAAAACCACAAACTATAGAGGCTATCAATCATGCCAAAGCTGCAGGAGTTCCGATTGTTGTGGCTGTAAACAAGATAGATAAGCCTGAGGCCAATCCAGACAAGGTTATGCAGCAGCTAACTGAGCATAATTTGGTTCCAGAGGAATGGGGAGGAGATGTTATTTGTGTCCCGGTCAGTGCTAAGCAAAGGATAGGCATTGATGATCTTCTGGAGAGCATCTTGTTGGTGGCAGAGGTTTCTGAATTCAAAGCCAACCCCAACAGAGATGCTAGGGGTACTGTTGTTGAAGCAGAGTTGGATAAAGGTAGAGGTCCTGTTGCAACCATACTGGTGCAAAATGGAACCCTGCATATTGGTGAAGCTATTGTTGCCGGTACAGCTTTTGGAAGAGTAAGGGCAATGATGGATGATAAGGGCAAGAGAGTGAAGAAGGCTGGGCCCTCCACTCCAGTCGAGGTTCTGGGCTTTAATGACGTGCCTTTGGCCGGGGATATATTTTATGTAGTTAAAGATGAAAGAACCATCAAGCAAATTATTGATAAAAGGGTTATCAGAAAGCGTCAGGACGACTTAAAATCAGCATCCCCAAGACTGTCTCTTGAGGATCTATATAAAAATATTCAAGAGGGTGAAATAAAAGAGCTTCACTTGGTAATAAAGGCAGATGTTCAAGGTTCAATGGAGGCTATCAGGCAATCATTGGAAAGACTTTCTACGGATGAGGTCAAGGTCAATATCATTCATGGTGGTGTGGGTGCAATTACAGAGAGTGATATTATGTTAGCTTCCGCATCAAGTGCAATTGTTATAGGCTTTAACGTTAGACCTGATATAAATGCTCGCAGGGCTGCTGAAACTGAAAAAATCGACATCAGACTTTATAGAGTTATCTATGATGCAATAGATGACATTAAGGCAGCGATGAGTGGTCTGCTGGAACCGGAGCTAAGAGAAGTTATTTTAGGTAGAGTAGAGGTTAGACAGATTTTCAAAGCATCTAAATTTGGTCTTATTGCAGGCTGCTATGTTACTGAGGGCAAGGTTACAAGGGATGCAGGAATTCGTTTGATCAGGGATAATATTGTAGTCCATGAGGGTAAAATTGATTCGCTGAAAAGATTTAAGGATGATGCTAAAGAGGTAGTTCAGGGATATGAGTGCGGTATTACTCTGGAAGATTTTCAGGATCTTCGAGAGGGAGATATTATTGAAGCCTTTATAACTGAAAAGATAAAACGAGAGCTGGCTTAACCCAGAGTTAATATTTTAAAATCGGTTGACTATAAGCCGGTATACAGGCTTATAGTCAGATGCTCTTAAGATAGCTGCCAACAAGGTGAAAGCCTTGTTTCAGCTAAAGAGGGCAAACCTTTCAATTCTGTATTGGAGGCTGAAAAATGTCACATCGTCCGGAAAAATTGGCAGAGGCGATTAAAAAGGAAATTTCAGATATTCTTTTTAATGATATAAAGGATCCAAGAATGGGTTTTATAACGGTAACAGCAGTAACAGTAACAGCAGATTTAAGATATGCCAAAGTATATGCCAGTGTCTTAGGAGATGAAGAAAAGCAAAAGATTACTGAACAGGCGTTAAAGAGTGCCGCAGGCTATTTTAGGACCGAGCTTGGCAAAAGAATAAGGCTAAGATATGTTCCGGAAATTAATTTTGAATTGGATACAACTTTGGAAAAAGCCGCAAAGCTTATTAAGCTGATTGAAGAGGTTCAATCAAGTGGAGACGATGGAGTAAATGAGTAGTTTAGAAGAGATAGCCATGCTTTTAGATAATTCCGGCTCGATATTGTTGTCAGGCCATGTCTTTCCTGACGGAGATTGTTTAGGATCAGTAGCAGCTCTGGGTTTGGCTCTTAAGAAAAAGGGCAAGGAAGTAGTTATGGCTAGTCCTGGTTTAATTCCGGGAAATTTTTCATTTTTACCGGTAATTGGAGATTTCTGTACCGAAAAGCCGGCAAGAGAATTTTTTGATGTCATGATTGTATTGGATTGCTCAGAATCAGATAGACTGGGAAATTTTGGCCGGTATCTTAATCAATCAGCAAATGTTATTTGTATCGATCATCATCTGGAGCCAAATGAGCTTGGAAATCTGAATTATTTTGACTCCGATGCAGCTGCAACGGGGGAAATAGTTTTTGACCTTATTGGGTTGCTTGATGTTTCAATTGACCCAGAAATTGCCGCCTGCCTTTACACCGCTATAGTTACGGATACAGGAAATTTTCGTTATGAAAAAACAACTGCAGCTACCTTGCGCAAAGGGGCAATATTGATGGAGGCGGGGATAGATGCCTCCGGGATAAATACTCTGCTTTTTGAAGAAAATCCCTTGTCTGCAGTTTTGTTGATGGGTGCTGCGATAAATAGTATTAAAATTAGTCCGGGAGGAAGTGTAGCCTGGATGGTCGTCGATTTGTCTATGTTAGCCAGATATTCTGCGCAGGATGGAGATACTGACGGCCTTATTAACGTGGCGAGGACTATTAAAGGTGTTGAGATATCAATACTGTTCAGAGAAATAGCACCTGGCACATATAAAATCAGTTTTAGGTCAAAGCACAAGGCAGATGTGAGTTTATTGGCTGCTAAATTTGGCGGCGGTGGACATGCAAGAGCTTCAGGTTGTACAGTAATAGGAGAGTTAGAGGAGATGGAAGCAAAAATTATCAAAGAGGCTTTGCTGGAGGTTGCGAAGGTGGGAAAAGAATAGATGGATGGGTTCATTAATATATTAAAACCTCCGGGAATGACTTCTCATGATGTAGTAAGCTACATCCGCAGATTGCTGAAAACAAAAAAAGTTGGGCACACAGGAACTCTAGATCCCGGTGTTGCCGGAGTTTTACTTTTGTGCATCGGCAAAGCAACCAGACTAATAGAGTATTTGGATAAAACTAAGAGTTACAGAGCAGAAATCACTTTTGGCGCAATCTCTTCCTCCGGTGATTCCTCAGGTAAAATAGAGGAATCAGAAGGTCCGATTAAATTATCAGAGGAACAGGTTATTAATGTATTGTCACTATTTAGAGGAGAGATAAGTCAAATACCTCCAATGACTTCAGCTGTTCATTATCAAGGAAAAAAGCTTTATGAGCTGGCCAGGCAAGGAATAGAAGTTGAGCGTCAACCTCGGAAGGCAATAATACATAGTCTGGAAATTTCTAAATGGTATGACGATGACCGACCGAGAGCCATCTTGGATATAAGTTGTTCTGCAGGCACCTATATCAGAACGTTGTGTCAGGATATAGGTGCTCAATTGGGCTGTGGAGCATATATGAGCTTTCTTTTGAGAACTGGAGTTGGGGACAATAATATAGAACAGGCCATTACCCTGGAGGAGCTTGGTGCTTCCAATGCTTCCGGGGCTAATTTTTTTAAGAGCATAGAAGATACAATGTCATTTTTGCCTATAATAGAAATATGGGACGGTGCATTGAAATCTGTCAGTTCGGGGGGAATACTGTTTTTCCCCGGAGTAAAATCTGTGTCAGTTATACCTAAGGATGACCAGCCTGTTCTCCTTATGTATCAGGGTAAGGCGATCGGCATAGGACGAGCATTATTAGATAATGATCAAGTAAGCTTTAAGCCGGAAAAGATAATAATATAGTAAGAAGTCATAATCAAAAGTTTGAGATTATGGGGGTCTGATTTTGAAAGTACTTTATGACTGGAAAGGAATAAGGAATCAGTTTAAGGACATAGTTGTTGCTTTAGGCAATTTTGACGGTGTTCATGTGGGGCATCAACGACTGATTTCATCTTTAGTGACTGAGGCGAAAAACATCAATGGAACCTCAGTTGTATTTACCTTTCAGCCACACCCCCTTCAGGTTTTACTTGGAGAGGCACCAATGATCTTAATAAGTCAGCAGACAAAGGAAGATATCTTTAGAGAAATGGGAGTTGATGTTCTGCTGCTTATTCCCTTTACGGAAAAATTTGCCCACTTATCTCCGGAAAAATTTATCGAGAAAATACTGGTGGATGGTTTAGATGTCAAGTCGATATTTGTTGGCTATAATTATACTTTTGGCAGAAATGGATCCGGAACAGCTAAAACCTTGGAGAATGAAGGTAGCCGGTATGGTTTCAAGGTCAATATTATCCAACCGGTAGCGGTTACAGATATACCTGTCAGCAGCACCTTGATTCGCAACCTTTTGAACAAGGGAGAGGTTGATGAGGCAGCAAGGTACCTAGGAGGAAATTTTTTCATTGAGGGACAAGTCCGGGAAGGTGAGAAAAGAGGTCGACAACTGGGCTTTCCAACTGCCAATATTATGATTAGAGAAGGGTTTATGGCTCCTGCCAATGGAATATATGCAGTAAAAGTTCAATCGGATGGAGAAATTTATTCGGGAGTTGCTAATTTAGGAATCAAGCCAACCTTCTGTCAGAAAAAGACGACGCCAATTTTAGAGGTTCATTTGCTTGACTTTAAGGGAGATCTTTATGGAAAGACCATAAAGGTTTATTTTATAAAAAAAATAAGAGAAGAGAAAAAATTCTCTTCAGTTGACAAGCTTATTGTGGAAATAAAATCCGATGTAGAAAAATCAAGAATAATCCTAAGCAAAGCGTTTACTGATAATTAAATTCGCAATTAACCCCAATCCGGTATTGTTGACTATATATTTTACTTGTCAGTTGTTTTATGATATTATTACTTCGTTATAGATAATGGTATTGGCAGTTCCTGCTGATACCGTTTAATATGGTAGCCGAGGACATACCGGCAGGTCTTTAGGCGAAAACCATTATCGGGAAATGTTATCCCGTGAACTGTCAGCTAGGGGATTCGTTCTCCAGCGGTTTGCTTGGCTGACGGCGATTATCCGGTGTTGGGAGGTGATATTATTGGCCTGGAATCAGGATATTAAAAAAGCAGTTATTGAGGACTGTAAGATTCATGAAAGTGATACAGGATCTCCTGAGGTGCAGATTGCTATTCTGACCAAGAGAATTCAGAGCCTTACTGAGCATCTGAAGCAACATATCAAGGACCATCACTCCAGAAGAGGACTTTTGAAGATGGTGGGACAGAGAAGGTCATTGCTTAACTACCTTAAGAAGAGGAATTTTGATCGCTATCGTAAACTTATCGAAAAGCTTGGATTACGGAAATAGTATTAAATAAGCGGAATTTTATCCGCTTATTTTTTATACTGATAAAGGTATTTTCTAATTAATGTAAGAAGGAAATGCTGGGTAAAATAGAGAATAGCATTCTAAATGGATGAAAAGTGATATGGAGGATTCGCCCCATGTTTGAAGGAAATGTATTAGTTAAAACATTTGAAATTGCAGGAAAAAAAATGATTCTAGAGACTGGCCGTTTGGCAAAACAGGCCAGTGGAGCTGTTTTGGTCAGATATGGTGACACAGTTATTTTAGTAACTGCTACTATGTCTAAAAACAAAAGAGATATAGATTTTTTCCCTTTAACAGTGGAATATGAAGAAAGACTCTATGCAGTTGGAAAAATCCCTGGTGGGTTTATCAAGAGAGAAGGACGACCAAGTGAGAAAGCAATACTTTCTGGAAGACTGATTGATCGTCCGATCAGACCTCTTTTCCCCAAGGGCTTTAGGAATGAGGTTCAAGTAATTGCTACTGTTCTTTCGGTTGACCAGGACCATGCACCTCAGATGGCGGCCATGATTGGTGCATCTGCTGCCCTTCACATAAGCAAAATTCCTTTTTATGGACCTATCGGAGGAATTGTGGTAGGCAGAGTCGACGGAGAAATGATTTTCAACCCCAATATTGAGGAAACCGAAAAGAGTGATTTACACCTGGTAGTAGCCGGAACCGGTGATGCGGTTATGATGGTGGAGGCAGGTGCCAAGGAGGTACCCCAGGAAGTATTGCTGGAGGGTATAAAAAAGGGTCATGATTTGATTAAGGAAATAACAGATTTTATTGAAAAATTCAGACAGGAAGCTTTTGCCCTGGGATTGGCTCAAGAAAAAATAGTACCGGAAATTAATCAGGTACCCGAGGAGCTCCAGGCAGAGATATATCCGGTTGCAAAGGAAAAAATGGATGTAGCAGCCCGGTATTGTGTTGATAATAGATTAGCGAAGGATTCTCGTGAGGACCATTTTGATTCGATAAGAGAAGAGATATTAATGCAATTCTCTGAGTCTTTCCCGGACCAAAATGCATTTTTACAAGAAATAATCGATTCTGCTGAAAAAAATGCTCTGCGCCAGATGATTTTAAAGGACAAGATTCGGATAGATGGACGTAAAACTGACGAAGTGAGAGATATTTCAGCTGAGGTTGGTATTCTACCGAGAACTCACGGCTCAGGCTTGTTTACCAGAGGGCAGACACAGGTTCTTTCAGTGGTAACCCTTGGTGCCATTTCAGAGGAGCAGCGCTTAGATGATTTGACCTTGGATGAAACTAAACGTTTTATGCACCATTATAATTTTCCTCCATACAGTACAGGAGAAGCAAAATTCATGCGTTCTCCGGGCAGAAGGGAAATAGGACATGGTGCTTTGGCTGAAAGAGCTTTGGAATTTGTAATGCCATCAGAGGAAAGCTTTCCCTATACTATCAGAATAGTATCAGAGGTTCTTGAGTCAAACGGTTCCAGTTCAATGGGAAGTGTCTGCGGTAGTAGCTTGGCACTTATGGATGCAGGTGTTCCTATTAAGTCACCTGTTGCCGGAGCAGCTATGGGTTTGATTATCGAAGGTGATGATGTTGCTATTTTAACAGATATCCAGGGTATTGAGGATCATCTTGGTGATATGGACTTCAAGGTGGCGGGCAGTGAGCAGGGTATAACGGCATTGCAAATGGATATCAAGGTTAAGGGAGTTACCCATGACGTTCTGGAAAGGGCTATTATTCAGGCAAATGCAGCCAGGATGCATATTTTAGGAAAAATGACTGCCAGGATTGAAAAACCCAGAACAGAATTGTCACCTTATGCTCCCAGAATAATTCATATGAATATTGATCCGGATAAAATAAGAGAAGTAATCGGACCCGGGGGCAAAATAATCAAGAAAATTGTTGAGGAAACCGGGGTCGAAATAGATATTGAAGATGATGGACGTGTTTATATTGCTGCAGTAGATCCGGCAGCAGGGGAAAAAGCCAGAGCCATAATTGAGAACATAACCAGTGATGTTAAGGATGGGGAGCTATATAACGGCAAGGTCACCAGAGTGACTGACTTCGGTGCTTTTGTAGAAGTTGTTCCCGGGATTTTAGGATTGCCGGGTAAAGAGGGACTTGTCCATATTTCTCAATTGGACCATCAAAGGGTTGCCAAAACTGAAGATGTGGTTAAAGAAGGAGATATTATTCTGGTTAAGTCGATTGGCTACGACAACCAAGGACGGCTCAAGCTTTCACGGAAGGATGCAATGCCTTTACCTCCGGGAACTCCAGCAAATAGAGGTGAAGCTGATTTCAGCCGTGGAGACAGGCCTAGACCTTCAAGAGATCAAGGCAGAAGAGATCGTTAATAGGTATTATTCAAAGGTTTTAATAAGGGAATCAGTTATGTTAGGACGCCATAATGGCGTCCTTTTTTGAATTATAGATTGTTCAGACATTTCGATTTACTTCCAGTGGCTGTAATATATTTTATTTTTACTTTTCCAGTTTGGATAATACGTGATAAAATGACTTCTATATGACATTGTTTTGAACAGGAAGGCACTATGAATAGAAAAATCGGAGTAATCAGCTTAGGATGCTCTAAAAACTTGGTTGACACGGAAATAATGCTGGGCCTACTCACAGACGCTGGGTTCACAATTACTTTTCAGATAAATGATGCAAAGATTATACTTATTAATACCTGTGGTTTTATTAAAGAGGCTAAAGAGGAAGCAATAAAAACAATTTTGGAAACTGCCGGATTAAAAAAACATGGTAATCTGGAAACGTTATTGGTAGCAGGATGTCTGGTCCAACGATACAGGAAAGAGTTGATGGCCGATATTCCGGAAATTGATGGTTTTATTGCTCCCGGGGATATTGGTAGAATTGTTGCTATTGCGGAAGGTGCAATAAATAGAGACAGTAAATATTGTTCAGAAGGATCGGATTTTGATTATGCCTTGGAAATTCCCCGCCTGATTACAACCCCCTCTCACTGGGCATATGTTAAAATAGCAGAGGGTTGCAGTAATCGCTGTGCATACTGTGCTATTCCCGGAATAAGAGGAAGGTATAGAAGCAGACCAATCCAAGCCATTGAAAATGAGGTAAAATTACTTATTAAAAAAGGCGTGCAGGAAATAATTCTTGTTGCCCAGGATACGACTGTATATGGAATTGATATTTATTCCCGTCCAATGATATCAGAGCTTTTGAAAAGACTTGCCTCCTTGGGACCTTGTTGGATTAGGCTAATGTACTGCTATCCCTCTCAATTTAATAAGGAGCTTATTGAGGTTATAGCGAAAGAGGATAATATTTGTAAGTATATCGATCTTCCTCTGCAACATATCAGCGATTCGGTTTTAATCAGAATGAATCGACTAGGTTCATCGGAGGAAATACGGCGATTGGTTTATAATTTGAGAGAATCAATAGCTGACTTGACTTTAAGGACTACCTTTATGGTTGGATTTCCCGGAGAAAACGACAAGGATTATCAAGAGCTTTATTCTTTTATTAAGGAAACAAGGTTTGATAGACTGGGTGCGTTTAAATTTAGTTCTGAGGAAGGAACCGCAGCTGATAAAATGATAGATTCGGTTCCCCAGGAAGTTAAAGACTTCAGATATAATGAAATAATGCTTCTGCAAAGAAAAATATCCAGAGACATTAATAACCAGAGAATAGGAGAGATAATAAAGGTTTTGGTGGATGGCAAGAAAAAAGGACCTGGCAATTTATACATTGGCAGATCTCAAGGGGATGCCCCAGAGATAGATGGTAATATCCTTTTTTCTTCTGGGTTTAAGGTGCTAAGGCCGGGTCAGTTTATATTGATTAAAGTGACTGGGGCTTTTGATTATAGCTTAAGAGGAGTTATGATTAATGAATCTTCCTAACCGGTTGACACTGATCAGAATATTTCTGATTCCGGTATTTGTTGCGGTTGTATCTTTAAAGGTAAGCTATGGGGACTATATTGCTGCGGCAATATTTATTCTGGCTGCAAGTACTGATGGACTTGATGGTTACATTGCCAGAAAACGCAAGCAGGTGACAACCCTAGGCAAATTTATGGACCCATTGGCAGACAAGCTTTTAGTTTCCAGTGCTCTGATAGTTCTTACCGAGTTGCACAGGCTTCCTTCATGGGTAACCTTAATAATAATCGGTCGGGAGATATCTGTTACCGGACTTAGGGCTCTAGCCATGTCAGATGGAATAATTATTGCTGCAGGCAATTTAGGCAAAATTAAAACTGTAACTCAAATTATAGCCATTGTAGCCCTGTTTTTTCTGAAGGATCTGCCTTTTTGGTTGGTTTATTCCTCAGTTGCAGTGGCAGTTATCTTCACTCTTTGGTCCGGATGGGATTATTTTTATCGCAGTTGGTCAGTTATAAAGAAGGATGGCTATTGATAACTATAGAGACTCTCTTTGAAGTAATCAGATTAGTTATTTACGGTTGCTTTAAAGGGA
Source organism: Peptococcaceae bacterium (assembly GCA_013336365.1). Taxonomy (GTDB): domain Bacteria; phylum Bacillota; class Desulfotomaculia; order Desulfotomaculales; family Desulfocucumaceae; genus JAAXTT01. The sequence goes on along the minus strand of JAAXTT010000006.1, from coordinate 11,058 downwards.
GTATTTTTTAGCTTTGGGGTATATTTTAGCAAAATAGAACTATTGTTCTGTTGGATTATATGCTGTATAATGTAATAGTCCTTGATAGAATTTATTAGTCTTGACCTTGGGGGTGTCTTTAAGTGGCAAGCCCAGATAGAATTTACACATTGACTGAAGAAGCCGGATTGTTGCTCAGGAAAAAGGAACTAAAGCTTTCAGTGGCCGAATCCTGTACCGGGGGTTTGATTTCAGCTAAAATCACAGATATTCCGGGAAGCTCTGTATATTTTATTGGTGGGGTAGTTGCTTATAGCAATAAAATAAAAAATGCCCTTCTCAGTGTTCCCTGGGAGGAATTAGATAAATATGGTGCGGTAAGTTCTGAGGTTGCACTTTCAATGGCCAAAGGAGTCAAGGAACTTATGCAGACTGACTTAGCCTTGGGCATTACCGGTATTGCCGGTCCTGTCAGTGATTGTTCAAAAAAGCCTGTGGGTCTGGTTTATATAGCAATATCGGGCCCCTGTGGCAATCTAGTAGATGAATTTAATTTTAGAGGTTCTCGCATTGAGGTAAGAGAAAAAAGTCTTATTTCATCATTGGAGATGGTTGTTACTTATTTGCAGAATCTATTTGTAAGTAAAAAATAATGCCGAGATGTTTTCGATAGATTTTGATATTAGAAGGAGAGAATTATTTTGCAAACTGAATATGTTAATTTTGGAGAACTAAGCATTAGTAAAAAAACTGCTCACGCCCTTGCAGATATGGGATTTGAGGAGCCTACACCAATTCAGGCCAAGACTATTCCCTTGCTTCTTGAGGGAAAAGATGTTATTGGCCAAGCTCAGACCGGGACAGGTAAAACAGCAGCCTTTGGCATACCTATTGTGGAGAGATTGAACACAAAGGAAGGAATCCAGGCCTTGGTGGTTACTCCCACAAGAGAGCTGGCAATTCAGGTTGCTGAAGAAATTTCCAAGATAGGCAAACATAAAAGAATTAAAACCTTGCCAATATATGGAGGAGAATCGATAGAGCGGCAGATGAGAGCTTTGCGATTTGGGGTTCATGTTGTAATAGGTACACCGGGCAGACTTTTGGACCATCTCAGAAGAAAGACTCTGAAATTGGATAGGGTAAAGATGGTGGTTCTGGATGAAGCTGATGAAATGTTGGATATGGGTTTTATTGAAGATGTTGAGGCAATAATGAAGGCTACCTCAGAGGAAAGGCAGACACTGTTTTTTTCTGCCACAATCTCCAAAGAAATCCAAGAGCTGACTCGTCGTTATCTTAATAATCCAGAATTTATTACTGTAAGTCGTGGCAATATAACCGTACCACAAATCGATCAGGTATACTATGAAACCAAGGAAAGAGAAAAGGTGGAAGCCGTTACAAGGCTTTTAGATATTTTGGAAATTTCTAAGGCTATAATTTTTTGTCGTACCAAAAGAGGTGTTGATGAGCTGGTTGCTAAAATGGAGGCCAGAGCATATCCGGTTGCCGGTCTTCATGGAGATTTAAGTCAGCATCAAAGAAATCAAGTGATGAGACGTTTTAAAAATAACCAGATAGAGGTTTTGGTAGCAACTGATGTGGCAGCCAGAGGTCTGGATATTGAGAACATTTCCCATGTTATTAATTATGATCTGCCTCAGGATGTGGAATTTTATGTCCATCGCATTGGTCGCACCGGCAGGGCAGGCAAGGAGGGAATGGCGGTAACCCTTATAACTCCCAGGGATTATCCCCAATTGAGGCTTATAGAGAGAATTACAAAAACAAGGATTCGCAGAGAGCATTTGCCGGATTCTGCAGATATGGCGGAGAGGCAACGGGATGGGTTAAAGGAAAGAATCAGGATGATTATCGAGGGTGGCAAACTGGGATATTTCCGTTCTATCATAGATCCTTTGCTTGATGATTATGATCCGGTTGATATTGCTGCTGCTGTATTGAAAATGTCGGAGCCTGAAGAAGCCCCGGTTTCTGAGGAAATTTCAGCCGGTGGCATACCTTCATTTAAAAACACAGGTGCCAAGGCTGGGATGGTCAGGCTTTTTATAACCATTGGCAGACTGGATAATATCAAATCCAGTGAACTTGTGCAGGTGATATGTGATGAAACAGGAATTCCGGCTGATTTAATAGGAGATTTGCAGATATATGACAGGTTTACATTTATAGAGGTGCCTAATGAGTGGGCAAGCTGTGTTATAGGATGTTTACACAGACAAACTATCAAGGGCAGAAGAATCAGTGTCGAACCGGCAAGAGGAAGACAGTAGAAGTTAGCCGATAAAGAATGTATTGTCTAATAATCTTGTCCACAATCCTTTGCAGAGGCTGCTTAAATACCCTAAAGCAATGATTGAAAAAGTGTGGACCACGAAAAAAATAAACATTAAGATAATACTGAGGATTTTTTTAGATATTATACAGATAAAATTTGGGAGGCAATTCTAATATGGCGGAAATTGATAAAACAAGAGCTTTGGATACTGCACTAAATCAAATAGAAAGACAGTTTGGCAAGGGTGCAGTTATGAAGCTGGGAGATTCCGGGGCCAAATTGAATATTGAAACGATACCAACCGGTGCTATTTCTCTGGATATTGCTTTAGGACTTGGAGGAGTTCCCCGGGGCAGGGTTATTGAGGTTTTTGGACCAGAGTCTTCGGGAAAAACAACTGTGGCTCTCCACATCATTGCAGAAACACAAAAACTTGGTGGGATTGCTGCCTTTATTGATGCAGAGCATGCACTTGATCCTAACTATGCAAAAAACATTGGTGTCAACATAGATGATCTTTTGGTAGCTCAGCCGGATACAGGGGAGCAGGCTTTGGAAATTTGTGAGCATTTGGTAAGAAGTGGAGCAGTAGATATAGTTGTTATCGATTCTGTGGCAGCTCTGGTTCCCAAGGCAGAAATTGATGGAGAAATGGGGGACTCTCATATTGGTCTGCAGGCCAGACTAATGTCCCAGGCTTTGAGAAAACTGACAGGAATTACGAGCAAGTCAAGCACGGTAGTAATTTTTATAAATCAGCTTCGGGAAAAGGTAGGAATTATGTTTGGTAATCCAGAGACCACTCCAGGTGGCAGAGCACTCAAGTTTTATGCATCTCTACGGCTTGAGGTTCGAAGAATTGAATCCTTAAAACAGGGTAACGATGTAACGGGCAACAGAACCAGGGTCAAGGTGGTAAAAAATAAAGTAGCACCACCTTTTAAACAGGCTGAATTTGATATTATGTTTGGTGAGGGAATATCCCGAGAGGGAGCATTATTGGATATGGCGTCAGAGTTGAATATCATTAACAAGAGTGGGGCCTGGTACTCATATGGCGATGACCGCCTTGGCCAAGGGCGGGAAAATGTTAAAGAGCTTCTTAAAACCCAGCAGGATTTACTTAAAGAGGTGGAATATAAAATTCGTCAGCACTATGGTCTTGAAAGTGATTTGCCATTAAAACCAGAGATAGAAAATGATTCCAGTGAAAAATAGACAGCAAGACGATGAGACTTATGAAAAGGCAAGAAGATATGCTTGCCGACTTCTTACCTACCGGGACAGAACAGAACAGGAAATGGTGGATAAGCTTTCTGATAAGGGCCTCGCCCCTCAAATCATAGCTGAAGTTATGGAATATCTGTTTGAATATAATTTTATAAATGACTACAATTTTACTATGAGGTTTATTGAAAAAAAGAACACATATTCCATTGCCAAGATAAGAGGAAAGCTTGGTTTGCTTGGAGTGAAGCCCTCTGTAATAAATAAGGCTATTGAAGATATGGGGTCAGAATTTGAGTATGATAGGGCCCTTGTAATGGTATTAAAAAAGGTCGAACGAAATAGCTGTTCTAAGCCGGAAATTAATTCCTTTTTAAGAAACAGAGGATTTAATCGGAATACCATTGAAAAGATCTGTAATCATCTGGAGAATAGCCTAGATATCCATTATTTAGATAATCTTGACAGTTAATATATTAAAATGTACAATTATAAACGGGAGAAAATACGATTTAGATTCTACAACTTGCGGGTTTGAATATATATTTTAGATAAAAAAATAGCTACTTCAAGACCCTTACGTAATGTGGTTGGCAGGAGATATATGCTTTAAGGCATTTTTGCCTAAGGCTAGTTTTTATGACCTCCTCGTTACATACAAGTTAATGTAGATACGTTTATTTTCTGCCGAGAAGACTCGGTTTTTTTTGTTTATATACCTTAAAAATAAATATTGTGAAAACAGGAGGTGAAAGGTTGGGTATATCTTATGTAATTATTACCATTATTGCAGTTTTTATCGTATCTATAGCGATAGGATACTTTGTAAGAAAATCAATAGCGGAAGCTAAAATTTCATCAGCTGAAGTTTTAGCTAAAAGAATTATTGAAGATGCTGAAAAGTCTTCAGAATCTAAAAAAAGAGAAATACTGTTGGAAGCAAAAGAAGAGGGAATAAGACTAAGAAATGAAGTTGAGAAGGAAAATAAAGAGAGACGTTCAGAGCTTTTGCGCACAGAGCGTCGGTTGATTCAGAAGGAAGAGAGTCTTGATAGAAAGAATGATTCTCTCGAGAAGAAGGACGAATCTCTTAGCAAGAAGGAGATAGAGGTTGAGAAGGTCAAAGGTGATCTTAAGGATGTTTATCTCAAACAGGTAACTGAGTTGGAAAGAGTCTCAGGTTTATCCTCTGAGGAAGCCCGACAAATTTTGCTGGATGATATTGAGAAGGAAATTCAACATGAATCAGCAAAAATGATCAAAGAAATTGAAGACCGGGCTAAGGAGGAGGGTGAAAGAAAGGCTCGAGATATTATTTCTCTAGCCATCCAGAGATGTGCTGCCGATCATGTTGCCGAGACAACTGTAGCAGTTATTCCTTTGCCAAGTGATGAGATGAAGGGGCGTATTATCGGACGAGAGGGTAGAAATATCAGAGCATTTGAGACATTGACAGGTATCGATTTAATTATTGATGATACCCCTGAAGCCGTTATTTTATCAGGTTTTGATCCAATAAGACGAGAAGTTGCCAGAATAAGTCTTGAAAAGCTGATTGTTGATGGTAGGATTCACCCGGCTCGGATAGAAGAAATGGTGGAAAAGTCTAAAAAAGAGGTTGAGGTTCAGATACGAGAAGCAGGGGAACAGGCAACCTTTGAAACAGGCGTACATGGATTGCATCCCGAATTGATTATTTTACTGGGAAGACTTAATTATCGTACCAGCTATGGTCAAAATGTTCTGAAGCATTCTACAGAGGTTTCACATCTGGCAGGCCTTATGGCTGCAGAGCTGGGTGCAGATGTTCAATTAGCTAAAAGAGGCGGTTTGCTTCATGATATTGGAAAGGCAGTAGACCATGAGGTTGAAGGACCACATGTTACTATTGGCGTAGACCTGGCTAAAAAATATCGGGAGCATCATGAGGTAATCCACACAATAGCTGCCCATCATGGAGATGAGGAGCCTAAAACAATAGAGGCTGTCCTTGTCCAAGCAGCAGATGCGATATCTGCTGCCAGACCAGGGGCTCGTAGAGAGACTCTGGAGAATTATATCAGAAGACTTAAGACTCTTGAAGAAATAGCAAGCACCTTTGAGGGTGTTGAAAAATCCTTTGCTATTCAGGCAGGCCGGGAGATAAGGATAATGGTCAAGCCTGACAAGGTTGATGACATAGGTTCTATTCGACTTGTCAGAGAAGTAGCTAAAAAAATAGAGAGCGAATTGGATTATCCCGGGCAGATAAAAGTAACAGTTATCAGAGAGACAAGGGTAGTAGATTACGCTAAGTAGAAAAGGACCTTTTATAAAAAATAAAGGGGTTGTCCAAAAGGATAGCCCCTTTTGATATAGTAATCCGGTATATTTTTCAGCTGAAGTCTTAAAGATAGGCTCATAAATTTTTAGCCCGTGACTGTTATAGTGTTTGCAGGAATGACAAGGAAAAAAAAGAAATTATAGTGACAGCAGGCTAAGGAGGAATAAGTCTTGGAATTTATTTACAAAAAAAAGGATCAGGTAACTGATGGGGTCGGCCTGCTTATATCTCTGCTGGTCAGATATCCTGAGGTTGCCACGATAAATTTTGACCCGGAACAGCAAATATTGAAATTTAAGTTTATTGTTCTCAAGACTATTTCAGAAGAAGAAATGGAGTTTCTTAAGCAGCAGATGCTGGATTGCATTGAGGTCTTTAACAAGCTTCAGGGTAAGACAGTTAGACTTGGCAGTGTAGACCATCAATATTTTGATAGCTATACTATGATAGAAATAAATAGAGATGTGGAAACATTGGTTAGAGAAGAGATTGACTTAATTGCAGCACTGTTTAGGCAAAATTTAGAAAACAGCTTGGTTAAAGATGATAGCTCAGGCTTTTATGAAGAGGATATTGTTATCCAGGAAGAGATAATTGACCATATGCTTGAGATAGTTAAGGATTGTGCCGTTGAAAAAAAACTGTTTGCCTTCAGAGAAGAAGGCAAGGTTTTAGTATTTAATAAATAGAGGGGTGTACTGTCTCGTTGCGACTGTTAATGATAGGTGATATTGTAGGCACACCCGGAATACGTGCAGTGAAGGAAAATTTACCGGCTTTGATAAAAGAGCTTTTTATTGATGCAGTAATTGCCAATGGTGAAAATGCTGCCGGAGGTAGTGGGATTACGAGAGAAATAGCTAGGGAGCTTTTTTCTTATGGTGTCGATGTAATAACAATGGGTAATCATGTATGGAGTCAGAAAGAAATTTTAACTTATATTGATCAGGAGGAAAGAATTATACGGCCGGCTAATTATCCTTCCGGTGCTCCAGGCAAGGGCATTGTTGTGGTCAAGACAAAAAGCGGCAATAATTTAGGGGTTATAAATATTTCCGGAAGAGTTTTTATGCAGGAATTGGATTGTCCTTTTAAAAAAGCGGATGAATTGGTTAATCTTATTAAGACAAAGGCTGAGGTTATACTAGTTGATTTCCATGCGGAAGCAACCTCAGAGAAAATAGCGATGGGCTGGTTCTTAAATGGCAGAGTATCAGCAGTCTGTGGTACCCATACTCATGTGCAAACAGCGGATGAAAGGATTTTATCTGAGGGCACGGCATATATTACTGATGTTGGCATGACAGGGCCCAGAGATTCTGTGATTGGAGTAAAAAAAGAAACCGTACTTGAGAAATTTTTAACCCAAATGCCAAAACGCTTTGAGGTGGCAGCCGGACTATATCAATTCAATGGGGCATTAATTGATATAGATGATGAAACCGGCTTTGCCAAAGGGATTGAGAGAATCCAAAATTTTGAATAAACAGGTGGCATTTTTAGAAGGTGCGGAATTTTTATTAAAATATTCTTGTGACAATTACTTGAATTATGTCTAATAAGCAGACGGAGGAGATTATCATAGTGGATATTCTGAGAGTTTCAGCTAAGTCTAATCCAAATTCTGTTGCAGGGGCTTTAGCTGGTGTAATTAGAGAGCATGGCAGTGCAGAGGTTCAAGCAGTTGGTGCTGGGGCATTAAACCAAGCCGTAAAAGCAGTTGCAATTGCCAGGGGATTTATAGCACCAAGTGGTATTGATTTGGTATGTATTCCGGCCTTTGCGGATATTAAAATTGAAGGTGAGGAAAGAACTGCAATTAAATTAATTGTGGAGCCAAGATAGAGGAGTATTTATAAAAAAAGGCAATCATAGTAATTTATATCGTGTTGAACATAAAATAAAAGGACCTGGCTTCGATTTAACTCGAAAACAAGTCCTTTTGTTGATTATTTTTAATAAGGCGCACAACAAAATTTATTATCTATATGAAATTAGATTTTAGCCTCAAAAGTTGGCTCTATCGTTTTAGACATTGTTTTCATAAGTATTTACGTTTGGATTATTTTGATTGGTTTTGATATATTCTATTCAGGTGAAAACTGACTCATGTGAAAGTGATTATAGTCGATTCTCAACTGGTGTTTTTTTCCACAGGCGGGACACTTTTTTTCCTCTCTGTCCTTGAATTTAATTTCTCCGATGTGCTGGCCACAGCATTTAATTTCCACGCTTACATTGGATCCATTGGCAAAGTTAACCCGATAGTCAGTTTGACGATTCTGGTACAACGGTCATCTCCTCCTTTAATTTGTTAATTAGGGGTGTCCGTTAATCTTATGATACTATTATATAATGCAAATAGAATTTTCCAAATAAATATTTCAAAAAAAGCATCCAAACAGTAAATATATTTATCTGATACTATAAATCATTGCTTAAATGCCAATATAATAGTATATATAACCTAAAGCTATGTTTAGGTTTGATTTAAAGGGAGATAGTTTATTGACAAAAAAAGAGAAAGTTAAACAGATAATCAAAAAAAGACCTTTAAGGACACCAGCTGAAATTATATCTCCTGTCAGAGAAATTAAGCTGGACTCATTTCAAGAAAACGCAATCAATTATCTGGAAAATGGAGATAATGTTTTGGTTGCCGCACCTACGGGTACCGGCAAGACCTTGATTGCAGAAAGAATAATTGAAAAGGTCTTGGCTGTCGGGAAGGGGATAGTATACACCTCTCCGATAAAGGCTCTTTCAAATCAAAAATATCGTGATTTCTCTGTTTTATTTGGCAAGGATAAGGTTGGACTGATAACAGGAGACGTTTCACTAAATGAAAGGGCACTGCTTTTGGTGATGACAACAGAAATTTTTAGAAACTGGTGCTTTGCCAATCCTGAAATGATGGACAATATCTCTCATGTAATATTCGATGAGCTGCATTTTCTTGATGACAGAGAAAGAGGTACTGCTTGGGAGGAAAGCATAATATTTGCTCCTGTGCATATTAAAATATTAGGCTTATCTGCCACAGTTCCCAATATTAAGGAGTTGGCTTCTTGGATCTCTGAGGTAAGACAGCAACCGGTGGAGGTAATTATAGAAAAATCAAGAGCAGTACCTCTGGAGCTTAACTGGATAACTCCAGAGGGTGATGTATTAAATGAATCTGAAGCTGAGGATTTTATAACCCAGTTCTCAGAAAAGCGCAAGGGGAGAACAGAGAGTAGTTTTACTTCTGGATCAGGCTTTTCAGCAAAGGGCAAGTAGAGTCGGAAGTAGGTTAGTTTTAGCGGAAATCAATACGGCGGTGATTTATAGTGGCACTTTTAAGCAATAGTCCTTCCTGCTCTCAGATTATAGATTCAATTCAGGAACATCTTCCTGCTTTGTACTTTACTTTTAGCAGGGGTAAAACAGAGTTACTGGCAGAGGAACTCAGCATTGAATGGGATTTTCTTCTCCCCCATGAAAAGAAACAGGTAAACAGCATAATTTCTCAGGCAGAGCTGTTACAGCCAGGATTGTTTGGGTCAAGAAGACAAAGGCTCAAAGAGATAATCACTCAAGGAATTGCTTATCATCATGCAGGACTTCCACCTGCGCTTAAAGATTTGGTGGAAAGACTTTATGAAAATAGACTTATATTTGTACTTTTTTGTACTGAAACCTTTGCAGTAGGGGTCAATTTTCCTGCAGCGGCCACTATTTTTGATTCATGCAGAAAGTGGGATGGCAGAGAGTTCAGAGGGCTTATTAACAGAGAGTTTTTTCAGATGGCAGGCAGAGCAGGAAGAAGGGGCTTTGACCCTGTGGGTATGGTCTATCTTCGTATTGATAAGAGATTTCCTGAGCAAACCGGTTTTTATAATGAAAGTCTGGTTGAACCGGTAAGAGGACGGTTGACTATATCTCCAAACACAGTATTGAGCCTGCTTTACTGGAAAACTGACAATGAGATTAATAGATTGCTTGATCAAAATCTTGCTGTATATCAAAACAACAAAGAAGGCAGGAGAATCAGGCTTGAGTTGATAGAGATCAAGGAAGCACTTAGTGGCATTGGCAGTGTTTTTTGTGATCAGCTGGATACTGCTTACTGTTATATGTTCCGCTCCAACTTAAAAAAAGAATTCCGGTCTCTGTCAAGAAAAAATCAGCGTTTGAGAATAGGCACAAAAGAGCGAAAGGAAGAGATTCGCAACCTATTAAAGCGACCACAGAAAAAATGTCATCATCGGCCATGTTCAGAGGCTAAAAGAAAAATTAACGAGCTTACAGAAAAAAAACTCAGGCTTGAACGAAGGATTAGAACACTAGGCAATCATTCCAGAGACTATGAAAGAGATTTTAATGGTGTATGGGATTTATTGGAGAATTTATCCTATGTTGATGGGAGAGAGCTCTCAGCCAGAGGAATATTTGCCCTCCACCTGCATGTTCAAGAAATATTGGTTACAGAAATGGTTTTCAACGGTCTTATCAGAGATGGTCAACCTGCTTTAGTCGCTGCAATTTTGGCAGGGGTAGATTTTGTGCCGGGAAGAGATGACTATGTAGTCCCATGTCCTCATGATTTAAGAGAGGTTGAAACCCTTTGCAGATCCTTAATTCGCAGTGGAATGCCTGAGACTATGTGTGTGTGGTCGTCTTTGCCCGGGGCTTTGGCTTCTGCTTGGTATCAGGGATGCACCTTTGAGGAGCTGCAGGCTATGACTAATTTTCAAGAGGGGGATATTTTCTCTGTAATACGTCGTGAGATTGATTTACTAAGACAGATAGAAAGGGCTGCCGGAAAAGATATTGAACTGGTTAGTCAAATTGAGCATATCAGACTTAAACTTGATAGGGATGAAATTGCGGTGCCGGGGATATAATATACAGTCTTAATATATTGAGGTGATTATGAAAATAGTCTTATTGATAAGTTTACCAATAATCGGAGCAACTATCGGTTGGATTACAAATGTTTTAGCAGTTAAGCTGCTTTTTCGCCCCCATAGATCGGTGATGGTTTTTGGTTATAAATTACAAGGTCTTATTCCGAAAAGGCAAAGGGAATTGTCAAGTAGCATTGGCCAGGTTGTTGAGGACGAGTTAATCTCGATAGAGGATTTAATAGCAATAGTTAAATCTGAGGATTTCCTTGATAAGCTATCTCAGTCTGCATTTATTTCCATCAAAGCTAGAATATTCGAGAAATTTCCCGGGTTTATCC
>JAAXTT010000054.1 GCA_013336365.1 Peptococcaceae bacterium | reverse complement strand
GCTGGGCAATATTGATGAGGGAGTAGTTTTTTCAGGTAAAAATGTTTACATGATTAAGGAAATTTTGTCGGTAAAAGAAATTTTCAACAATCTGATTGCAGAGCTTAATTGCATAATGAGCAATCCGAAGGCAGTATAAACAGAGAGTAAACAGAATCAGACTGTGATTGAACTAAAATGTCCTTTACACAGGTTCCATTTTATATTGGTCACAGTCTTTTTTATTTTTTAGGGTTAAAAGGTTTTATATGCAAAAAAAGCTACGGTTAGGATATCCTAAACCGTAGCTTTTGCTATTTCCACTCAAAAGATATTATTTATTAATCGTTGGACTCGTATTTATCCTTGAGGCTTGCTACTATTGATGGATCTGCTAAGGTTGTTGTGTCACCCAAAGCTCTTCCTTCAGCAACATCTCTCAGAAGACGTCTCATGATTTTGCCACTACGGGTTTTTGGCAGCTCTGCACTGAAGAATAGGTCATCAGGGCGGGCCAGGGCTCCAATTTTCTTGGCTACAAAGGCTCTGAGCTCATTTTTAAGCTCATCTGTTCCTTCAAAGCCATCTTTTAAGGTTACGAAGGCGGATACAGCCTGACCTTTTACCTCATGGTTTTTGCCGATAACTGCAGCTTCAGCTACTGAAGGATGCTCTACTAAGGCACTTTCAATTTCTGCAGTACCAAGTCTGTGACCGCTGACATTTATAACATCATCAACCCGACCGGTAATCCAGAAGTAGCCATCATCATCCCACTTTGCTCCATCACCTGTGAAATAGGTGTTTTTAAACTTGGAGAAATACTCAGCCTTAAATCTTTCGTCGTCTCCGTAAAGAGTCCGGAGCATTGAAGGCCAAGGAGACTTGATAACCAGATAGCCGTCTGAACCCTTGGGTAAAGGATTGCCATCGGCATCCCAGATCTCGATTTCAACACCGGGGAAGGGGATTGTTGCAGAGCCTGGTTTTGTTGGGACAACACCCGGTAATGGAGAAATCATAATCATACCGGTTTCAGTCTGCCACCAGGTATCTACAATAGGACATCTGTCCCCACCAATGTTTTTGCGATACCACATCCAAGCCTCTGGATTAATGGGTTCTCCCACAGTTCCCAGCAATCTGAGGGAAGAAAGGTCTCTTCTTTCAGGCCACTCGGTTCCCCACTTCATAAAGGTACGGATTGCAGTAGGTGCAGTATACATTATGGTTACGGCAAATTTTTCAATAACCGCCCAGAAACGATCCTTCTCCGGCCAGTCCGGGCTTCCTTCAAAAATTACGCTGGTGCAGCCATTGGCCAGAGGACCATATACAATATAGCTGTGACCTGTTACCCAGCCTATATCAGCGGTACACCAATAGACATCATCTTCCTTAATATCAAATACATATTGATGAGTGGCGGCTACTCCGGTCAGATAGCCTCCGGTACAATGCTGAACACCCTTGGGCTTACCTGTTGATCCACTTGTATAAAGAATAAATAAAGGATCTTCTGCATCCATGGATTCAGGCTCGCAGCCTATGGGAGCATTTTCCATCAGCTCGTGATACCATAAATCACGACCCTCTACAAAGTTAACCTCATGTCCTGTACGCTTAACCATAATGACCTTTTCAACAGAAGGACAGTTAGCAACAGCTAGGTCGGTATTAACCTTAAGAGGAACAATTTTTCCTCGTCTCCAGCCACCGTCACAGGTTATAACAATACTTGCTTGACAGTCATTTATCCGGTCGGACAAAGATTCAGGGCTGAATCCGCCGAAAACTATACTATGAATAGCACCAATACGGGCACAAGCCAGCATGGCGATTGGCAATTCAGGGACCATGCCCATATAGATACTGACCCGGTCACCCTTTTTTACTCCTTGCTGCTTCAAAACATTGGCAAATTTTGTTACTTCCCGGTACAAATCCTGATAGGTCAGAGTTACCTGATCACCGGGCTCACCTTCAAAAATAATGGCTGCCTTTGATTTTTTGCTGGAATTAAGGTGACGGTCAATACAGTTGTATGAAACATTTAGTTTTCCATTAATAAACCATTTGGTGAAAGGAGGATTCCACTCCATTACCTTGTCCCATTTTTGATACCAGTCCAAGCGCTCCGCCATTTTAGCCCAATAACCTTCCCTATCTTTTTGGGCCAATTCATACATGCTGTTATCCTTTACCAAGGCCTGGGCAGTAAATTCTGCCGGAGGAGCAAACATACGAGTGTTGTTACTTTCAGTAGACATTAATATACCTCCTGTAATTACTATTAGTTTTATTTTACAATAAAATAATATACATTAATATACTATAACTCAACCAAATTATATGTCGATCATTTAAAATTTATGATTTTCATAGATAACAACCTTCCTAGGAAGGTTGTTATCTATTTTTAAATTATAACCTGTTATTAGAAATCCGTCTGCTATTATTCAGAGCCTACTGCCAGATATGTTCTTACCTTGCCTTCTTCATATTTTTCTTCTGATATTTTATCAGGAGTCAGATATGAAACAATTATAGCAACTAAGAAGCTTAGGGTCATTGATACAATTGCCGGATTCTTCAGAGGGAATATTGCTGCCTCATTTTTCAAAATATCAATTTGAATAGTCGGGCTCAGGTAGATCAAGACTATTGCAGAAATAGCTCCTGTAAGTATAGAGGCAACAGCGCCGCTTGTACTTAGCTTTTTCCAAACGATAGTAAGCAAAATCGTTGGGAAGTTAGCACTGGCTGCAACAGCAAAGGCCAACCCTACCATGAAGGCCACATTCTGACCCTTGAACATAATTCCCAAAAGAATAGCAATACTTGCGAAAATAACTGTAGCAAATTTAGCGACCTTCATTTGTTCCTTTTCATCAGCCTTACCCTTTTTGATAACGCTTACATAGATATCATGGGATAGGGTTGATGCTCCGGCTAAGGTTAATCCTGCCATAACTGCCAGGATTGTAGCAAAGGCAACTGCACAGATAAATCCTAGAAAAGGTGTGCCGCCTAGCATCTCAGCCAAGAGAGGTGCTGCCATATTACCACCCTTGTCAATTCCCTTGATAATATCTCTGCCCACCAGAACAGAGGCAGCAAATCCAACGATAGGTATAATTATATAGAAGTAACCGATAAAGCCTGTAGCATAAACTATTGATTTACGAGCTTCCTTAGCATCAGGTACAGTATAGAATCTCATCAAAATATGAGGAAGTCCTAAAAGTCCGAACATCAGAGCTAGTCCAAGTGAGATGGCATCCAATGGGTTTTTAATGAGTCCACCCGGCTCCAGTGCTTTTTGACCATAATCAGCAACTACTGAAGCATATAATTGTCCGGGGCTGAAGTTGAATTGTGACAAGGCCAGAATAGCCAGTACAGTAACTCCGCCTAAAAGCAAGACTGCCTTAATAATTTGAACCCAAGTAGTGGCAATCATTCCTCCAAAGAGAACATATGCCAGCATCACGATACCCACTACTAAAACAGCAACTTCATAGTTTAAGCCGAAAAGAAGTTTGACCAGGGTTCCTGCACCAACCATTTGAGCTATTGAATAGAGAATCAAGGTTAGCAGGCCACCTACAGCTGAGGCAATTCTGATTGGCTTTTGCTCCAACCGATAGGCCAAAACATCTGCAAAGGTATATTTTCCTATATTACGCAGAGGCTCAGCAATCAAAAAGAGCAGAACAGGCCAGCCTACCAGCCAGCCGGTAGCATAGATCATGCCATCATAGCCGCTTAGTGCTACCATTCCGGAAATTCCTAAAAATGATGCAGCACTCATGTAGTCTCCAGATAGGGCCAGACCGTTCTGGAAGCCGGTTATGCTTCTTGCGGCGGTGTAATATTCACTGGCTGTTTTGGTTTTTTTTGCAGCGTAGTAAGTGATTCCCAAGGTGATCATTACAAAAAATATAAAAAATCCGATTGCAACCGGTGTTGGTTGACCTAATACAGTTTGCATTTTACATTCTCCTTACCATAACTTTTATAGGTTAATCCTTTTTCATTTTGTTAACTATTTCAGCAGCCAATCTGTCATAAGTATTATTAGCCCAAATTACATAAAAGAGGGTTAGGAAAAATGAAATTATGATTACTGCAATAGCGACTGGGATTCCCAAGGTGGTTACTTCACCAATTTTCTGGGCTACAGTTGCTTTTGAATATCCAAGAACAAGAATAAATCCGTAATAAGTAATAAAGGTTAGAGCTGTTAAAACCAGGGCTACTGTCCACCTACGCTTCACAAGGTCATGAAATTCCGGTAATTGACCTACTTCCTTCATATTCATGTTGAGACACCTCCTTTTAATATAAGCCTTCAATGTTTGGCATTTCCTTTGTTGATGACTACTTCCACCTCCTTTTAAAAGTTTTTGTGACCGGGAACAGGGATAAATGTTATCCCTCGTTTACGTGCTTGGTGAAATTTTGTTGTTGATATAGTTATACTATGTAAATGTCAGATGGTTAAGAATTTTCTGTCTAATTGCATTATTTTTAGTTTCTTCGGTATTATAACTGTTTAAATGGAATAAAAAGGTTTAAGATAAAACTTTCTCACTCCAAAGTGCCAATTGTTCAGTCTTATTTCAGGCTTTGATTGCAGACAATCGGTTATTTAGAGATTTAAATGGTATTTTTTTACTGACTATCAGTTTTGGACTGGGGTATGATTTTCCTTTTTTGATCTAAAAAGGCTTAGCCATTGCTTAAAAACGCTTGGAGGACGCCTGTAAAAAGAAGGTTTTAAAGGTGTTTTAGTTGAAATTAGCTGTTAAGTTGGGGTGACGACTATGCTGGCCGATATGGATAGAAAACAGAAATCGGTAATCATTATTATTGCAGTATTATTTGTTTTTTCTGCAGGCTACAAGGTTTCCGGCTGGAGTGATAAAAATTCAGGGAGTGAAGCCGGCAAGCTGGTAGTGTCTCGAGACTCTGATAATATACAGATAACAGTTCATATTTCGGGAGCGGTGGAAAAGCCTGGTGTCTACAGTATGGCTCTGGGTTCTCGGGTTCAGGATGGCATAAAAAGGGCGGTTTCCTTGGCTGAGGCTGATCTTCAGGGGTTAAATTTAGCAGCAGCCTTAAAGGATGGTCAAAAGCTTGTAGTACCGTCCAAGCAAGATAAAACTGAGCCGGATTACATCAATCAGAGTATTGTTGAGACCTCTGGTGGCACGAGAATATCTTCTGTTGGGGCCAATGAACAGGTTAGCTCCGAAACTGCCGGCAGTAAAGATAATGGGCCAGTAAACATTAACCATGGGACCTCTCAGGAGCTGGAGGATTTACCTGGTTTAGGACCGGCACTGGTTGAGAGGATTATTAACTACAGGGAAACACAGGGATTTTTTACCTCAGAGGAGGATATAAAAAGCGTACCGGGAATTGGCGATAAAATATATGAAAAGATAAAACACAATATAACTGTTAACTAATGAGGTGCTATATTTGGATTCAGAAATGATGGTCCGCATGTTACAGCTTCAGCTTTCTCAAAAGACAATAGATAATTCCAGCGGAGTAACAAACTCAAGATTTGCCGGTGTTCAGGATGGACTAAAAGAAGGCTCTGAGTTTGATGACATATTATCCTCAATGCTGGAAAAATCCTTTTCTGAAGGAGAGAAGCCATTAAATTCAACAATAACTCCCGGACTTAGGACAAGATCAACCTCAGATTATATTTTGAATATCAAGGCCTCCATAAAAAACAATATCCAAGCCGGATTTTATCAGGGGGTATACAATAAGCCTTCTACCATCAGCTACAAGGTTGAGGGTACTGTTTCAGCCTCCAAGGATTTGAAGCTTTTAGTGGAGCAAGCTGCCAATAAATATGGTCTTAGTCCGAAGCTTTTAGATGCAGTTGTTAGGTCGGAATCTGACTATAATATCAAGGCAGTATCCACTTCAGGAGCAATGGGATTAATGCAGCTTATGCCGGATACCGCTGAGTATCTAGGAGTGAAGAACCCCTTCAACCCAAGGGAAAATCTAGAGGGTGGAGCTCGATATTTAAAGTCCTTAATTGATAAATATAATGGAAGTATAAAGCTGGCTTTGGCAGCATATAATGCCGGACCCAGCACCGTAGACCGTTACCGAGGCGTACCGCCCTATCCAGAAACAATTGCTTATATCAACAAGATAAACAGTCTTTCCGGTGGTGGAATTATCTGAGGAGAGGTGCAGTTGGTATCAAGGCCCCTGGTTTATATCACCCTAACCTTTGCTCTTGGCTTGTTGATTGCAGATAACCTGACAATATCTTCAGATTTTTACTTTGCAGGATCATTAATAATGGCCTGTATTACATTGATTGCTTATTTTATTGACTCCAGAGGAATTTTTTTATTTCTTCTAGGGGTCTTTCTGTTTTCCGGGGCAGCCTTCGGAGCTTCTGAAAAAAACAGGCAGTTATCTTTTCAGGATAGGTTTTTAGGGAAAGACGCAATAATAGAGGGGTATCTTTGTAAAGAGCCGGAATACAGACCAGGGAAAACTGTCTATAAAATACAGGTCGAAAAAATTATTCAAGAGGGTGAGGCCCACATAACCAAGGCAAAAGTCCTAGTGTATATTTCAGGTCAACAAAAAAGCCTATGGTATGGGGACGAAGTCAGATTTTCCGGGACTCCATACAGACCTATAAGTCCCGGTAATCCGGGACAGTTCAGCTATGCTGAATATTTGGGGGACAAGGGAATCTGGGCACTTATTTCAATTGACAGCCCGGAGAGTTTTATAAAAACCGGTTCAGCTAAGGGACATTTTTTGGTAAAGACGGCTCTTGATCTCAAGCAAAGGCTGTCTCAGGTAAATCGAAGCACCATGGAAGCCAGTCAGGGGGCTATTGTCAATGGAGTTGTCTTTGGTCAAAGGGGAGAAATAGATCCGGAAACAATGGAAATATTCAGTGAAATAGGGATTGTCCACATTCTTTCTGTAAGCGGCTTAAACATCGGGTTGATTGTAGCCGGTAGCTTGGGACTGCTGAAGCTATTGAATATCCAAAGAGGAGTTTTTTCCTTAACAAGCCTGACAATATTATTTTATACCTATATCACAGGGATAGAAATTGCAGTTTTCCGAGCTTCAGTTATGGCCTGGCTATATCTGCTGGCTAAAAAAATCGGCCGGGACAATGATTGGCCAACTACTCTCTCGGGAGCTGCCTTGATTATTTTGGCATTTAATCCGGAGGCAATATTTAATCCGGGTTTTCAATTGTCCTTTGGAGCAACCTGGGGAATACTGCTTCTCGGTCCTGTCATTGATGAGGCTTTAAAAAAGACAGGCTTAAACAATGGTTATCTGAGAGGCAGCCTTTGGGTATCTATGGGAGCTCAGCTAGGTACCCTGCCATTAATAGTTTATCATTACAATCTATTTTCTCCTGTATCCTTGCTGGCTAATTTGCTGGCAGTCCCCTTGGCCGGGCTTATTCTCCCTCTGGGCTTGGCAGCCTCCTTAACCGGCTTGCTCAGTATAAAAATTGCTTTAATAATAAATTCAGCCAATGCAGCGTTATTGGATTTTCTGATGCTAATTGCCAAGTTTATTCATTATATTCCCGGAGGGTTTTTCTATATTCAGGCACCTCCTCCGGCAATCTTTTTTGCCTACTATTTTTGTCTTGTTATAGTAGCTATTGACACTGAAAATTGGAACCGGTCCAGTCCTGTTTGGCTAAAAAGGACTGCAGGGGCATTGCTTCCGATGTTAATGCTGGTGATGATTTGTAATTTCAACTGGCAGGGTCAAGAGGATCTTGAGGTGCACGTTATCGATGTGGGGCAGGGAGACAGTATTTTTATTGTTTTTCCAAATGGCCGCAATATGCTGATAGATACAGGCGGCTGGAAGGAAGAATATAAAAAAGGCAGAGGCGCAGGGGAGTCGGTATTAGCCTATTTAAGGCGATTGGGGATAAACAAACTGGATGCCCTGGTTCTTTCCCATCCCCATGAGGACCATTGTGCCGGAGCAATATACCTTGCTCCTCGCCTAGAAATCAAATCAGTGCTGGTTTCTCCATCAAGGGGGTTTTTCGATTCCAAAGAAACAGTGGATCCGGGGTACAATCGAATTATCTCAGATTTTGTCAGGAAACAGGTCCCGGTTCAGGAGTTATTTGCAGGAGACTTGATTAATATGGACCCGGTGGTTGAAATAAGGGTGCTGGCTCCGAGAACCAACCTGATTACCGGGACCCGGTCCGATGTAAACAATAATTCTCTGGTGTTGTCATTGAGATATAAGGCCAGTAGTTTTTTATTTACCGGAGATATTGAAAAGGAAAGTCAGTCAATGCTGCTGGAAAATTACAAATCCCTTGAGCACAGGGTTATGAAGGTGCCTCATCATGGCAGCAGACATACCTTGGAGGAGTTTCTTCAGGAGGTAGATCCTGAATTATCGGTTATCTCAGTCGGGAAAAACCTTTTTGGACAG
>JAAXTT010000171.1 GCA_013336365.1 Peptococcaceae bacterium | reverse complement strand
AGTCCTAACATGACTTTTGGAAGCCTGGTAGAAATCTACATGGAAGATTGTGAGTCACGTCTTAAACCAACCACCTATTCAAATAAAAAATATGTAATCGATCTGAAGTTGCTTCCTTACTTCAAAGATATGCCAATAAACACAATTGAACCTGCAACAATTCGCAAATGGCAAAATGAACTTCTGACACATGAAAGCAATTACAGCCCAACTTACTTGAAAACAATTCATAATCAGATTTCCGCAGTTTTTAACTTTGCAATGAAATATTATAAGCTACCATCTAATCCAGCAAGAACAGCCGGGTCAATGGGTAAGAAGAATGCTGATTCAATGTTGTTTTGGACAAGTGACGAATTCAACAGATTTATCCCTTGTGTTCAAGACAAGCCAACTTCAAAAGCAGCATTTGAAATTCTATTTTGGACTGGCATTCGATCAGGCGAATTATTAGCACTTACATTGAATGATTTTGATTTCAATGAAATGACAGTATCAATCAATAAGAACTACGCAAAGCATGAGGGTGAAGATCTTATCCTTGATACAAAGACACCCAAAAGTAAAAGGATCATCACCATTCCAAAATTTCTTTGTGATATTGTCCAGGATTATGCTTCCAAGCGTTATGACTATGATCCGGATGCAAGACTGTTCCATGTATCAAAATATTACCTACATCATGAAATGGATCGTGGAAGTAAAAAAGCCGGTGTAAAAAGAATCCGGATTCATGATTTAAGACATTCCCATGCTTCGCTTCTAATTGAAATGGGTTTCTCCCCACTTCTAATATCTGAAAGACTTGGTCATGAAAACATAGAAACAACCCTTCAAAACTATTCCCACCTTTATCCAAATAAACATGGCGAGGTTGCTGACCGGTTGGAAAATCTAAGTTCTATAATGGAAAATGAAATACCTGAAAAATAAAAAATGTATCATTTGAGTATCACAAGTAAAAAATAAACCCTGAAAACACTGTGTTTACAATGCTTTCAGGGTTTATGCTAATTACTCCCACTCAATTGTAGCCGGGGGTTTGGAGGTTATATCATAAAGCACCCGATTTACGCCTCTTACCTCATTTACCAGTCGGTTGGAAATTGATTCCAATACATCGTAAGGGATTCGAACCCAGTCTGCTGTCATGCCGTCATGACTGTGAACCGCTCTGATAGCCACGGTGTGGCAGTAGGTTCTGCCATCTCCCATTACACCAACACTGCGAAGTCCGGGAAGGACTGCAAAATACTGCCATATTTTCCTGCCAAGACCTGCCCGCTCAAGCTCATCAGTAACAATAAAGTCCGCTTCCCGCAAAAGGTCAAGGCTCTCTTCATTGATTTCACCGATAATTCTGACTGCCAGACCGGGTCCGGGAAAAGGCTGTCTCCATACTATATGGTCCGGCATTCCCAGCTCCTTGCCAAGAACCCTGACCTCATCCTTGAAAAGCCAGCGCAGGGGCTCAATCAGAGAAAAGCTCATGTCCTCAGGCAAGCCCCCAACATTGTGATGGGATTTGATGACAGCAGAGGTTTCTGTGCCGCTTTCCACCACATCGGGGTATAGGGTGCCCTGAACCAAAAAATCAGTTTCCCCAAGCTTGTCTGCCTCTGCCTCGAATACTCTGATAAACTCTTCCCCGATAATTTTTCTCTTTGTTTCCGGATCAGTAACTCCGGCCAGCTTGTCGAGAAAACGACGGGAGGCATCTACATAGATAAGATGGATGTTATATTCATCTCTGAAGGTCTTTACAACCTCCTCGGCTTCACCCTTTCTCAGCATGCCATGATTGACAAAAACACAAGTCAGATTATCACCTATGGCTTCATGTACTAAAACTGCCGCCACTGAAGAATCCACTCCGCCGCTTAAGCCGCAAAGAACCTTGCCATTGCCCGCCATCATTTTTATTTCAGCTACAGCATAATCGACAAAGGACCCCATATCCCAGCTGCCTGAGCACTGACATATGGTATAAAGAAATTCCCTAAAAATCTCCTGACCCTTTGGGGTATGTACTACCTCAGGGTGGAACTGAACTGCATAAAGATTTCTGCTTTCATCGGCCATGGCTGCTATTGGGGCCTGCTCAGTGCTGGCAGTTATTTCAAAGCCTGCCGGTGGTGAATCAACCTTATCTCCATGACTCATCCAGCATTGCTCATTATCTGAAAGGCAACTGAAGAGCTTATCCTTTTTTAGTATAACCAAATTAGTTTTTCCATATTCTCTTAATTCCGAACGGGCAACAAGTCCTCCCAATTGGGATGCCATCAGCTGCATACCGTAGCAAATTCCTAAAATAGGTATACCTAAATCATATATCCCGGGATTGCAGGATGGTGCCCGGTCCTGATAAACACTGGCAGGGCCTCCTGAAAAAATAATACCCTTGGGATTCTTAGCCTTAATAGTTTCTAAAGGAGTGGTGTAGGGAAGCATCTCGCAAAAAACCTTAAGCTCTCTGATTCTTCTGGCAATAAGCTGACTGTATTGTCCCCCGAAATCAAGTACGATTACCATTTCCTGTCCTAACTCTGCCACAGATAATACCTCCAAAAATATAATTATGGTTCAACTATCACAATATCGGATAAATTACGATACCTTTCACTATAATCCAGACCGTAACCGACTACAAAGCTGTCCGGAATAATAAAGCCATTATAGTCAGGCGTAATCTCAACAATCCGACGTGAAGGCTTGTCCAACAAAGTACAGGTCCTCAAGCTTGAGGGCTCTCTCAAAAGGAGAGTATCAGTAAGCCATTTAAGAGTCAAACCCGTATCAATAATGTCCTCCACAATCATAACCTCTTTGCCCCGGATGCTCTGCCCCAGGTCCTTTAAAATATTGACCTGTCCCGAGGATTGAAGAGAATTGCCATAGCTGGAAAGCAACATAAAGTCAATCTCCAGGGGACGCGTTATTTCCCTGACCAGATCTGCCATAAAAATAAATGACCCTTTTAATATGCCAATAACCATCAGTTTCTTGTCAAAATAGTCTCGGGATATTTTTTCCCCAAGGACTTTTACCCTTTCAGCAATTTCTTCCCTGCTGATCAATATTTCTTTTATCGATCCTTCCATGGACTTCCCCCGATTTATTCAATAATTC
>JAAXTT010000170.1 GCA_013336365.1 Peptococcaceae bacterium | reverse complement strand
TTCCCCTCCTAAAATAATTAAATATAATACTGTTACGGTAATCTTCCCGAATGTAAATTTTCGACCTATCTTGATAAAATCCTGCGAAGTAATTAATTTTTAGTAAGATTATTTTAATTTTCTGTTAATTTTTCTCACAAGCAGCAAGATTGACTCTTTAGGTTGAACATGAGAGAATACTCAAAGTTCTGTCGGAAAGAGGAGATATTTATGAAGACGGAGCAGACTAAACAGTATAAAGCTGACCTGGCATTACTGTTTGTTTCCTTTA
Source organism: Peptococcaceae bacterium (assembly GCA_013336365.1). Lineage (GTDB taxonomy): Bacteria > Bacillota > Desulfotomaculia > Desulfotomaculales > Desulfocucumaceae > JAAXTT01. Next base: position 2,870 of record JAAXTT010000170.1, on the reverse strand, counting down.
TATGGGGGATAACCTTTGTCGTTGTTAAGGATGCCTTGCATGACATTGAGCCTTTTTATTTTTTAGGCTACAGATTTGCCGGAGCCTTTCTGTTTCTGGGGCTTATTTTTCATAAGGCGCTGTTTAAAATAAATATCCGGGAGGTTGCTGCTGGAGCCTTGATCGGAGTATTTTTGTTTGGAGGTTATGCCTTTCAAACTGTGGGTCTGAAATACACCGGTGCGGCAAATGCCGGCTTTATTACCGGCTTGGCCTTGGTCTTGGTTCCCTTGTTTGTAACCATTATTTCGAGAAAATTGCCCTCAGCCTATATTGTCACTGGAGTACTTGTGTCCTTTCTGGGCTTGGCAATGTTGTCCTTGGGCAACAACTTTATTTTAAATTATGGAGATATATTGGTTTTCTTCTGCGCCATTTGCTATGCCATCCAGATAATGATGGTGGGCAAATATGCTGTCAAGCTGGACCCGGTGAAGATAACCCTGGTGCAAATAGGCACAGTGTCTGTTATTAGCTTTATCCTGGCATTTTTTCTGGAGACACCTCCACAGAGCTTTACCAGGCCGGTATGGATGGCACTCTTAGCCACTTCGGTTCCGGCTACCTCCTTGGCATTTTTGATTCAAAATAAGGCTCAGAAGTTTACATCGCCTATCCATACCGCCATAATTTTTACCACTGAGCCTGTTTTTGCCGGCTTTGCCGCTTTTGTTCTGGCAGGAGAGATACTATCCGGAATGCAGCTTTTTGGCTGTGCCTTGATATTGACCGGAATGCTAATAGCAGATTTAAAGGGACTGATAAATAATAGATTGAAAGAGGAACCAATTATAGGTTCCTGACTATAATTAAGGTTGGAAAATGACTTTGCTATAGTATAATATTTTGGTAGGTTGGTCTGATAGTAAGTGTTATTTATGAAGGGAGCCTCAAAATTGGAATTTGATCAGGAAGACTCTAATAGAATATTAAAAAGAATTCTCAAGGTAGCAGCTGGCATCTGGATAGTTGCAGGAGTTCTTTTTTTAATCATGATTGCCATTAATTACAAGCAACTGGGAAATTTAGTAAAGGTAGGTACCTTGGTAAAAACCCAGTACCTGGAGACAGTGACCATTGACAGCATGATTGAAGGCTCTATCAAGGGAATCGTCCAATCCTTGAATGATCCCTATTCAGCCTATCTTGAGCCGGAAACCTACAAACAGCTCCAGGAGCAGATAAGAGGGTCCTTTGGCGGTCTGGGTGTTTTGGTGGGTATGAAGGAAAATCAGCTTACCGTTGCCAGAATATATAAGGGTACTCCTGCCTACCGGGCGGGATTGCAGCCGGGAGACATAATTTTGAAAATTGATGACCGGGATGTGACCGGTATTGACATGGATACCGCCCTGGGTCTTTTGAGGGGACAGGTGGGCACCGGACTTGTCTTAACTATTTCCCGGCCGGGGGCTGCCCAAGCTATTAAGGTGCCTCTGACCAGAGAGGAAATTGTTGTTCCTACTGTTGAAAGCATAGTATTAGAGGATGACATAGGGTATATAATTATTTCCCAATTTACTGAGCAAACGCCTCAGGAGCTGGAGGAAAATATTGTCAAGCTGAAAAAACAGAAGATTAAATCTGTAATTCTTGATTTGAGGGGCAATCCCGGAGGAGAATTAACCTCAGCAGTTAAGATAGCCGGATATTTTGTTCCTGCCGGACCGGTGGTCTACATTGATTATCGCGGTGGCAGTCAGGATGAATATATGGCTCAAGGAAATAATCTGGGCTTGCCTCTGGTGGTCTTGATTAATGGACAGAGCGCCAGTGCTGCCGAGATATTGGCCGGGGCCATAAAGGATACCTCCTCAGGCACCATAGTTGGTGAGAAATCCTATGGCAAGGGGGTTGTTCAGATGGTTTTCAATCTAGGGAATGGCGCAGGCTTGAAATTAACAACCGCCCGATATCTCACTCCTAAAAAGCATGATATCAATAAAAAAGGGATAGGGCCGGATGTGGAGGTTAAGCAGCCTCTGGAGGGTCCGGATCTTCAGCTGCAAAAGGCTGTAGAGCTTATTAAGGGTAAAAAGGCTGCCGTGGCAGCCTAGGGTAAAATAGTCATTGACAGCTATTTTACCGCATTTTATAATTTCACAAGGTAGAGCTTTAATGGTAGTTTATTGATTTTCTTAATTTTATGGAGGTGTTGCAGATGTGTGAAGCTAACGCTTTTCTTCGCAAGGAAGGTGTGGATGAATTGATTTTGGAATCAGTGGATAAGGTAATTCCTCAGGAAGATGGCTTGATGCTGGAGGATATTTTCGGTCGCAGAAAAGTTCTCAAGGCTAAAATTGTGGAGCTGTCTTTGGTTGATCACAGAATCGTTTTGGAGCAGGATTAGGTCAAATAAAAAAGACTGTTAAAAATAAAGTCAAATAGTTGCAATTTATATTCAGCTATGTTAAGATTGACAGGTTAAGAAGTTTAGAACAAAAACGAAGAAGGCCTCGTATTTATTATGATTGGTCATGGGTTTTTGGTTTGAAGCTTTTTGATCAACTTATAGTAAAAGGAGGTTACAAGTTATGACAGGAACAGTAAAATGGTTTAGCACCGACAAGGGGTTTGGATTTATCGAAACCAGTGAAGGCAACGATGTATTCGTTCACTTCTCAGCAATTCAGGCCGACGGTTTTAAAAACCTTGAAGAAGGTCAAAAGGTTGAGTTTGACGTAGTTCAAGGACAGCGTGGCTTACAGGCTGAAAACGTTGTTGTTATCTAATTGATAATAGCATAATAGTTTGACTATCAAAAATGGACAGTTCACAGATTTGTGGAGATGTCCATTTTTTTAATTTCAAATATATTCTCTAGATATTGT